>NZ_LQYX01000004.1:0-82314 GCF_001587475.1 Geobacillus sp. B4113_201601 | reverse complement strand
TGTCGAAAAATATTTTTTGGACACCCCTGAGGGGCCGAAAAGCCTTGATAAATCAACATTTCTAGAGGGAGGGAAGACGTATGAGCTTGTGCTCAAAATTGCCAGAGAGTTAGAATCGGTGCATTACGCGCATTCGGCGCTCCTGGATAAGGCGCTTTCGTTAAAAAATACGACGCTTGTGACGGCGCAGGAATCGCTTTATTATACGGGGCTCCATTCGTTTAATTTCGACCAAGACATCGTGTCTCACATCGTTTCGGCTCCGCTCCCGCTTGAGGCGATGAAAGGGGTGCTTCATCCATTTTTAAAGGTGGAAGAAAACAAGGTTTGGTCGCCGATGGCGATTTTCGCCGAGCAAAACATTACCGAAGAGCGCAAAGAAAAGGCGGGGCCGCGTTTTTTAGAAGCGGAAGAGGCCGAAGAGGGCGATCGGTATCGCGCATGGCTCATAGCGAAATATAGAGAGTTGATGCAACTGTTTTTAAAGGCGTACGAGCAGGAGCGCGCGGGCACGCTCGCCGCGTTTTTCGATTATTTGGACGACATCGGGCAGTCGCATTTGTATGAACAGCGCTCGTTTTACGATTTTTGGATCTTGATGCACCAGCGCTCTCCCGTCGAGCAAGGCATGGAAGGGGAAGAAGGAAGCGCGCTTCTCGGCGAGGCGCTCGCTTTGCTTGGCGGGCGCGTGCTCGAGGTGCAAGAAGCGGGTCGCATCATCCGCCAATGCGAGCGGTTTTCGATTCAAGACATGAGTATAACGGTGAGGGAACGATGAGAAACTATCCAGAACAAAAAGTCATGCAGGCGTTTCAATTGTATACGGCACTTGCGCGGCAAGGAGCGGCAGGTGCGCAGGCGGTGCAGCTTTATAAGAGCGATGATGAAATCCGCGCGCTGTTGGATGCGTTCAGCCGCGAAGTCGACTGCGTCATCGTGTTGACGAGCGAACGGTTGTTTCTCGTGCCGCGCACGAAACTGTCGCCGTTTCATGTAAGCAACGATTGGATCAAGCGCCATTATCTTCGCGCCGGCGCCACCAACGGCGATTTGTATTTGCTTTATTTTGCCGTTCTCGTGTTGTTCGGCAGCTTTTACGACACGTATCAAAGCCCAGAGCCGACGCGGAACTTTTTGGCGATGGACGAATGGGTGCGCCTTGTGCAAGAGCGCATCGACCAATTGAAGCGGCACGATCCGGACGAATTGAAACAATTTGAGCAAGAGTTTTCATACAACTGGAGCCTCATCATTGAAAAATGGGAGGCGATGGACGATATTAAAGAAACGGCGAAACGGCAAAGCGGCGCAACGATTAGCCGCCTCAGCTTCCTCGATGCGGCACGGCGCTTTTTAATCGACCAAGAGCTTGTGGTCGACATCGGCAACGATGAAGTCGCTTTGACAGAAAAAGCGAAAACGATCATCCAGCGCTTTTTCATGGAAGTCGAGTACAACCGCGGGATTTTCGAGTTTATTTACGGATTTGAAAGGGAGAGGGACGATGCCAGCGATCAGTAAAATTCGGCTGACGAACGTCGTGTATGAAGAAGGCCGCAAGCGGTACAACGATGAAATGTTCCGATTTGACGGACATAACGGGGCGATTTTGCTGGAAAACGGCGGCGGCAAAACGGTGTTGATCCAGACGGTGCTGCAAGCGATCTTGCCGCATGTTGATTTAGCGGACCGAAAAATCAAACAGACGCTTCAACTCGAAAACGCGCCGGCGCATATCGCGATTGAATGGCTGTTGAACGACAAACCGCGCCGGTACGTCGTAACGGCCGTGTCGCTGTTTATGACGAACAACGGACTCGACTCGCTCCGCTACGTTTACGAATACAACGCGAACGACCCGCACGGCATTGAAGGCATCCCGTTTGTGCGCGAAGGAAAAGGCGGGAAGCGGCCGGCGGAACGGGGCGAAATGCAAGATTACTATCATGATATGAAAGCGAAATCGATGTTCGCGCGCACGTTTGCGACCATTAAAGAATACAAGGCGTTTCTTGAAGAGCAGTACCATATTATTGAGAGCGAATGGGAAAGCGTCGTGAAAATCAACAGCACGGAAGGGGGCGTCGAAGCGTTTTTCGACGAATGCAAAAGCACGAACCAGCTGTTTGACCGCCTGCTCATTCCGATTGTCGAGAGCGCGATCGTCGGCCATGACGCGAAACTGTTTGCCGACATGTTTGAAAAGCAGCTTGCCAGTTTCAAACATTATAAGAAATTGAAGGAGACGATTGAAGAAAACAAGCTGATCCAGCAAGAACTCGAGCGATACGTGGAGACGTATGAGGAGTTCCACCATCAAGAGCTCGCGTATACGAAAGCGAAGCAACGGGCCAAAGGGGTATGGCTGGAGACGCTCCAGCAAAAGCAAGCGGGCGAAAACGAGCTAAACAACAACGCCGCCCAATGGGAAGAATGGAGGCAAACGGAAGCGGCGCACCGCCAAAAGCGAGCGACGTATGACGTGTTAGTGGAAGAAGCGTGTTTGCGTGAACTGGAACGCGAATATGAATGGGCGTTAGCGCAAGAGAAAGAAAAGGAAGAAGAACTTTGGCGCCTTGAGCGCGACTATGATTCGCTGCGGCTTGCCGGATACAAAGAAGCGAAAAAACGGCATGACGAAGCGCTTGCCTATATTGAAGCGGAGATGGCGAAGCGGAAAGACGACGAGACGCTCGCTCGTTGTGAAGAAGAATTGGAAATGGCGCGCCGCGCGCTTCTTGGTTATTTTATGGAGCAGCTTGAGAAAATCGGCCAAGAGGAGCGAAGTGTGCGCTATGAACTGAATCCGATTCAAACGCAAATCGAACAATGGACGAAAGACATCGAAACCCTCAAACGGACGGCGCAAGAGGCGGGCGAGAAGCGGGCTGGCATTCAAAGCGTCATCGATGCAAGAGAAAAAGACATGGAGTCTATAAAGCAGCGCCTATTGGCGAATCCGTCGCAGCAGTCAGTCGAGGAAGAAATGGGAAAATGGATCGAGCGCGAACAATGGTTGGACGAAGAAATCGTCCGCTTGCGCCAAGAGATGAAGCAATCCAAGCAAGCGGAACGGGCGGCGGAAGCGAACAAAGAGGCGCTTCAAAAGCAATGGGCGAAGCAGCAGGCGGCGAGCGAGGCGCTGGCGCAGCGGCTCGAAACGCTTGAGAACGAAGAGCAAGCGCTCATTCAGACGCTCGCCTCGCTTCGTCCGCAATGGGCCGCACTGGATAGCGTCTACATCCAAGAAGAGACGATCCGGATGAGGCTTCAGGAAGAAATCGAAAAAAGAATGAAAGAGCGAGAAGCGCTATTAGTGCAAGAACGGATCGTGTCGCGGCTTCACGATGCATACGGCGAACAAGACGTCTTTTTCGCCGACCCGTTTTTAGCAGAGCAGCTTGCTTCATGGAAAAACCAATTTGATTTCGTCGCGACGGGTGTTGAATATTTGCAGTCGCTTACAGAAGACGAACGCGCGAACAAGCAGGCGTTTCCGCTCTGGCCGGCGGCGCTCATGACGACGGCGAAGGCAAAAGAGCGGCTCGTGCAAAAAGTGCGGCAAATGAACGACCGCTTGCAGCTGCCGATCGTCGTGCTGTCGACGGATGAGGCGGCGCGCGTGGAAGAGACGGGCATGCCGCATGAATGGATCGCGCCGCGTTATTGGGAGGAAGCGAGCGATCCGGCCTTGTTTGGCGCTTGGAAAGAACGCATCCGCGAAAGCGCCCGCGACATGACGCAGCGCCGTCAAGAGAAAGAAGCGGAGCTGAGGCTTTGGCAAGACGCGCAACAAGCATGGCGCGCGTTTTTGGCGGCCCACCCGTACGAAGCGGTCGAATCGCTCCGCGCTGAGCACGCCGAACGGTTGCGCAGCATTGAACAATTGACGCTTGCGATCGACAAAGAAAACGCCCGCATCGATGAATGCCGCGCCCATCTCGAGCGAGCCGGATCGCTCATCGGCCAATACGAGGAAGAATGGCGCGGATGGCGCGACAAAATCAAGGATGCCGGTCAGTATATGCAATATAAAAAAGAAGTGCAAGAAGCGCGGAAACAAGCGCAAGCGCTCGACGAGCAACTAGCGGCGCTTGCCAAAGATATCGCCCGTCTCGGCTCCCGGCTTGAAGAGGCGCGCGCCCAAAAAACAGAATTGAAAGAGCGCCTTCGGTCGTTAGAAGCCCAGCGCCGCGCCGTTGAACAAAACTACGACTATCGGTCGCTCCGCTCTCTTGCGCCGATTTACTCACGGGAGAGCGAAGAGGTCATTCGCGCGAAAATTGACCAATGGAAGCTGCGAATTCAAGGGATTGAAACGACGTACAGCGAGTGGCAAACGAAGCGGGAGTTTCGACAAAACGAGATTGACAGGCTGACAAACGAAATCAACAAGCTGAAACAGAAGCGTCCCGACCTTGACGAAACGAGGACGTTTCCAAGCGACGGCGCGCAGCGGCTCGAACGGCTGGAGGAACAAATCGCGTCGGCTCAAGAAACGTTAAAGCGCCTGAAACAAAGGACGCAAGAGGCTTTAAAACGCAAAGAGCGGCAAAGCGGCGTCGTGCAAACGAAAGAGCAGCAGTTTCGCGAAAAATTCCCGAATGAGGCGCGGTGGCCATTCGCTGCGCCGCTTGCCGACATCGCCGCGCAGTTGGAAGCGGAACAAGAAGCGCTCGCAAAGCGGAAAGCGTTTCTCGAACAAGAACGCGAGCGCCTTGCCAAAGAGATGAAAAGCATCGAGCAAGCGGCGCGTCAGCTGGAAGTAGCGAAAGAGGTGCATCATTTCAACGCGCCGCCGATCGCCGCCTTATCGTTGAGCGCGGAAGAAGCGACGGCATTTTCATACGACCGCCGCGGCTTCATCGAAGGGGTCACGGAAAGCTTAAAGGCGGGAAAACAAGCGGTCGAAGCGGCAAAAGAGCGCGTCGAGCGCGCCAAACGGTCGTTTCGGGAGTTTTGCCGCACGTCGATTCAAGATATGAAAATGCAGCAAATGGCAATTAATGGCATTGAGCATAAAGAAACGTACGAAGACATTATCAGCTTTAAGAAACATATGATGAAAAGCGTCGAAAGCGCGACGAACTACGCGAATGAACATATCCGGCAAAAAGACGCCGAGCTGCAGGCTTTTATCAACCATATCCACACGCATTTGCGCACATTGGTCGAAGAATTGAGGCAAATTCCGAACAAGACGAGAGTCAAAGTCGGGGACGAATGGAAGCGCATTTTCACGTTTACCATTCCGGAGTGGGAAGAAGAAGTCGGAAAAGCGCGCATCCGCAACCATATTGAATGGATGTTGCAGCAGCTTGAGTCTGAGCGCTTTTTAAACGAACACGGCCAGCAAGATGAAGCGAAAGTGCGGAAGGAAATCGAAATGTGGCTGCAATCGAAGCAACTTCTCCAAATCGTCATGAACAACGAAGGCATGAAAGTGAACTGCCGTAAAGTGACGAACGACAACAAAGTGACGACGCGCTCATACTCGTGGGAGCAAAGCAACGTCTGGTCCGGAGGCGAAAAATGGAGCAAAAACATGACGCTCTTTTTAGGCATCCTCAATTACGTCGCCGAGAAAAAACAGCGCCTCCAACCGACGATGAAGCGCCATCGCACCGTCATTTTGGACAACCCATTCGGAAAAGCGTCAAGCGACCACGTCTTAAATCCGGTGTTCTTTATCGCCGAACAGCTCGGCTTTCAAATTATCGCGTTGACGGCGCATGCGGAAGGGAAGTTTCTTCGCGATTATTTCCCGATCATTTACAGCTGCCGCCTGCGCCCGTCATCCGACCCGAACAAACAAATCATGACGCAGGAAAAATGGATCCATCATGCCTACTTCCAAGACCATGCCCCGAAATCGCTCGAACGGCTTGGCGAAACGGAGCAGTTGGAGTTGTTTTAGAGAGACCATTCCGCAACGGAAAGGGAATATAAGCGCGTGTGGAAAGCTTCTTCTCCCTTCCAACATGAACGAAGCCGAGTTCGACAGGTTTGAAAGACAATCCTAATGTGACAAGGCTTTTGTATTGAAAAACGAGGTTGGTAAGCGGCCTGCTCGCTTAAAACAGCGATCTCCTAGAAGGCTGGTGAAAAACATTGGTTTCCTTTGGTCGATGAAAAAAGTGTGCACTGTTGTAAGGCTTTTCTATTTGAAAAACGATGCTGGGAAGCGGTTGCGCGAGTAAATCACCGCCCCTCTAGGGCGTTCTCAACTTTTGCGTAGGCGCATATACATAAAGACAAGCCAAGCAAAAGGAGGGAGCGCCCATGGCGCATGTCGGATCGAAAGGATGGCTTGTCGCCGAACTGAAAAAGGCAGGCATTGCCCGCCATCCGGTCGGGCGGAAAAAAATCGAGACGTACAAGGCGACGGAATTGTATGGGCTGTACCGAAAATATGTGCAAAAGACGCGCTGAGCCGGACAGAAAGGATCCGGCTTCTTTTTTTCGGACAAAATAACAAGGGAAAGGAGGGAGGCGCACCGGTCGTTTGGCCGGAAAAGGAACGAACGCCGAACGGAATGAAGAAAAAACGGTTTACCGTAGCGGAAGGGGAAACGCTTGCCGCCTGTTTACAGCGGATGAAACGAGAAGGATACCGCCCTATCCGCCGCGTTGAGCAGCCGTTTTTCCGTCTAAACGAAATGAAGGCAAAAACATTAGCATCTCTCCTTTCAGACATGATCACCTCGTTGTTGGCGAGTGTGCATACAGTTCCACTATAGCACGGCTGTCCGCTGCCGCCAACGGCGAGGCGGCCGGCTGGGCGCGGAACGTTGCAAGGAAAGGGGGCGGCAGTTACAATAGTAGAGGAAGCAGCATAAATGAAAAAGGAGATGACGCCATGATCCATTACACATGGGCGACCCGGCCGACGATCAAAAAAGTGAAATGCGTCCATACGAATGCGGAAAAATACATGGTCAGCAACGTATTGACGCCCGGCAACGTGTACGAAGTGAAAAACGAAACGGACGAGTTTTATTTTGTCGTGGACAACAGCGGAAAAGTCGGCGGGTTTTACAAAGATTATTTCGAAGAAGTTCAATGATCGCGCCGATGTCAAACAACCAAACGGGGCTGACCGAAAAGGTCGGCTGCCTTCAAGATAGGCGAACATATCGGGCGGCAAAAGCAGTCAGCACGTATATAGCAACGAACGAGGGTGTCCGGATTTGGTTGCGACACCCTCGTTTTGTCGCTCAGCCGGCTACGCTTCGTTCCGCCGTCGGCGGCTTCACCCGGCTGGCCGGCAAGGTGATCGTCAGCGTCGTGCCTTTTTGGACGGCGCTTTCAATGTTCCATGTCCCGCCCATTTGTTCGATAATTTTGACTGCAACCATGGCGCCAAGACCCGTTCCTTTTTCTTTCGTGCTGAAGTATGGTTCGCCGAAACGGCGCACTTGCTCTTTTGTCATGCCAACGCCGTTGTCCGAAACGGTGATGACGACGGCGGTTCCCCGATGTTCCGCTGTCACGCGGAGCGTTCCACCGTTTGGCATCGCTTCGATGCTGTTTTTGAACAGATTCAAAAAACATTGTTGGAAATATTGCACGTTCCCGATGACGATGCCATGGTCAAGCGAGGAAGAAAGGCTGACCGAGTGCATATGGGCCATGGGCGCGATCATCTGCAATACTTTTTGAAGCTGGATGGCGACATCGATCGGTTCTGTTTCTTTTGGCGCCGGCTTGGCAAACGTCAAATAATCGCGAATGATCGCTTCCGCCCGTTCCAGTTCCTCTAAGGCGATCCGGATGTATCGCTCCTCGGTTTCCCGCGGCAGCGGCCCGGTTTGCAGCAGCTGGATAAACCCTTTGACGACAGTGAGCGGGTTGCGAATTTCATGGGAAATGCTGGCGGCCAGCTGACTGACAATCTCCATTTTTTCCATTTTCATTAGCTCGGCTCGGGCGAGCTGTGCTTCGTGGAGCGTTTCCATCAAATAAACCGCAAACATCATTACAAACGGCGGCATCAGAATGAAGTAAATGATATACGGTTTCGTCACTTGGAAATCGGCGATCACGACAGCGACAAAGGTGGTGAGCACCGCCAACAAAAACGTCAGCCCAAGCGCAGTAAACAGCTTGCTGGGGCGGGGCAGGCGGCGAAACAGCGGCGAGACGACGGCTGCAGCCGCCAGCATAATGGCGTAAACGATCAATGTCAATGGCTGAAAGCCGTACAAAATCGTGCGCGCCAACATGAGCATAGTCAACAGCACCGCCCCGACCGCGCTTCCGCCATAGAGCGTTCCGAGCAAAAACGGAACTTGCCGGAAATCGTGGACACATGCCGGGTCGATGTAAATCGGGAACTTCATGCATAACACTGCCGCCAACGTCAGGCAAGCGCCAAGCAGCACCCGGCTGTAAAGGAGGCGGCGCCGGATGGCTGCGCTATGGTCATAAATAAACGAAAAAGCAAAGACGCCGACCAAAATATAAAATAAATTGTTCAAAACGTGTTGATTAATATAAAGCCCCGCCATAGAACGATCCCCTAATCTACTTGAACCTCATTCGGTCTTCATTCATAAAGCCGGAAATCGGTTGAAAAGAAAATAGTTTTGTCATTTCTCGTCGTTCGCAGCCAGATCGCCAAGGCGAGCCCGGCCATGCCGAGCAAGCTCGCCGCCATACCAAGCGGCAAAAAACGCGGCGACGGCAGCCGGTCCGTCTAAAAACCGACGACCGGCTGCATGACCGACGACGTCATGTTCAGCGCAAACGCAATCCAGCCGATTGCGGTGTACGACAGCTCCATCATCGAGCGCAAAATCGGAAAGAGCGCCGGGATGACCGCCTGCATGGCATCGTTCAAAAAGTGTCCGAGGCTGATGGCGAACAAAATCGGATAGAGCGTCATGTTGGCGGCGCTCGTTCGTTCCGTATGAGCGTTCATCATTCTCCCCCGTTCCGCAAAATCGGTCTTAATATGGCTAATTATACTTGATCTTCACCGGCGGAAAAAGCCCCATTTCCTGGCGCGGGTGCAGGCAAGGTGACCTCGTTTTTGTCTTTTCAATCGCCGGCGCGAACATTCAGTTTTTCTTTTCCAGATGCGCTGATGGACAGACGAACGCTCACAGACAGCGCGTTTTCAGTTGCGGAGAATTTAGGTTCATCACGGAAAGATGTACTTGACTTTTTGAAAAAACATGATATAATAAGTCCCGACTGAACGGAAGATAACAAAAAATGGTAATTAATCTTTTTGACGGCTCATCACCACAACATGTACTTGACAGACGATTCACTTCTTCTGCACAAGTGTATGCAAAACATGATTGATTTCCTGTTCTTTCTTGGTTGCATAAGTCAGGTACGTGATGAAGGTGAAGAGTCTTTTGACATTCTTATCACGAAAAATTTTTTTGTCAAGTACATTTGGTGGTGAAAATCCAGAATTTGTCGGTGCGAACGCAAAATAAACAGCAAAACTTCTCAAATCGCACAGGGGCACAATACGAAGAAAGGGCGAACAGCAACGGCACGGTAGCGCCAAAAGGTCTATGAAAACTCCACACAGATCATCCCATTGAGCATCGAGGGGTATATAGAGCCCGATTCGCTCTTGACTAACACCCACCAGAGATGCGGAAGAGTCGTCAAGGGCGACGGAGACAAAAGAAAACCGCCCTTGCTTTTAACGAATTTTACCTTTCAAGGGGGCGCGGTATAAAGTGGTTTCATCTGACTATCGAATTGGTGACCGGCTTGATTCTGTTGTTCGCCGTCGTTACAATCGCCGGCAAAAAACTGATCAGCCAAATGAGCCCGTTTACGTTTATCTCAGCCCTTGTCCTTGGCGAGCTGCTCGGCAATGCGCTGTATGACGACCATATTCACCTTTGGTACATATCCTCCTTTGGAGAGCGATGCTGTTTTTCGTTGAGTATGCGAGCCAAAAGGGGATGGATTGGTTGTGCAGACGTATCAGCCCGATAAGCTGCAACGGTCAACATAGCGGCGGACGGCGCCGGAATGAGAGGAAGAAAGAATCCCCGGATGCCTCTTTCTTATTTTATGGAAAAGTGCTTGCTCTTTTTTTACTTTGCGTGTACTATTGGTAATAGTACGGTAATGACAACGGGAGGAGGAGGGGAGATGTTTGAGCTTGACTTACGAAGCCGACAGCCGATTTATGAGCAGCTG
This sequence comes from Geobacillus sp. B4113_201601, assembly GCF_001587475.1. NCBI lineage: Bacteria > Bacillati > Bacillota > Bacilli > Caryophanales > Anoxybacillaceae > Geobacillus > Geobacillus sp. B4113_201601. The sequence continues at coordinate 72,138 of NZ_LQYX01000004.1, read as the reverse complement.
ATGGAAAAAATGAAAGAAATGATCGTTCGCGAACTATGGCAACCGCACGACCAGCTGCCGTCGGTCAGGGCGATGGCGAAACAGCTGATGGTCAATCCAAACACGATTCAAAAGGCTTACCGTGAACTCGAGCGCGACGGCTGGATTTATTCGCTGCCGGGAAAAGGCAGTTTCGTCGCGCCGCGCCCGAAAGAACCGAATGCGGAAGCGGTCGCTGCCGTTTACGAACAGTTTGTCCGCCTTGTCAAAGAGGCGCGATTTTTAGGAGTGACGAACGAGCAGTTATGGCAATGGATCATAGAAGGGGAGAAAGAGAGGGAGAGCGATGATTCAACTCGCAGACGTGACGAAAACGTTTGACCGGTTTCCCGCCGTCAACGGGGCGACGATGACCGTGCCGAAAGGGGCGATTTACGGGCTGCTTGGACCGAACGGCGCGGGAAAAACGACGCTGTTAAAATTGATGGCCGGTATTCTCCGCCAAGACCGCGGGACGATTACCGTCGACGGTGATGAGGTGTGGGAAAATATAGAAGTCAAGCGGCGCATTTTGTTTTTGCCGGATTTCGTCTATTTTTTTCCTCAGGCAACGATTCAGCAGATGGCCGATTTTTATGAGCAAGTGTATCCGTCGTTCAGCCGTCAGCGGTTTACGGAGCTGCGCGCGGCGTTTTCATTGGATGTCAACAAAAAAATCCATCAGTTTTCGAAAGGGATGCAGCGCCAGGCCGCTTTTTGGCTCGCTTTTTCCGTGCGGCCGGATGTGCTCATTATGGATGAGCCGCTCGATGGGCTCGACGTGTTCGTTCGCCGCCACGTCAAACAATTGTTGATTGATGAGGTGGTCGAACGGGAGATGACCGTCGTCATCTCATCGCACAATCTGCGCGAGCTCGAAGATTTGTGCAGCATGGTCGGGTTGATGGCGGGCGGTGTCGTGCAGCTGGAGCGCGATTTGGATGAGCTGCGCGCCGGTGTGCATAAGCTGCAGCTGGCGTTTCGCGATGGATTTCCGGATGAACTGGCCGAACGTCTCGAGATCGTTCACCGCGAAGTGCGCGGCAGCATCGTGATTTTGGTCGTGCGCGGCGAAAAGCGGCGCGTAGAGGAGACAGTTCGCGCGTTTCATCCCCTGATTTTTGATGTGCTGTCGCTGTCGCTCGAAGAAATTTTTATGTATGAAATGGGGGGTGCCGCTCATGTCTGCGAAACGGTGGTCGGCTAACCGCGCTGTATGGACGCAAAATCTTCGTCAGATCAGCTGGATTGCCATCATTCATTGGTTGCTATGGATGGCAGCGATCGTGCTGCCGATCGCACTTGCCTATTCGCAATATGACCCGAAAGTCGGCAACGTGCCGCAGTGGGAAAACGTGTACCACATATCGAATAGATTTGAGACGTTGATCGCTTGGCTCGTTCCGATACTGGCGGCAGCCGGCGTTCTTCGCTATATGCATGATAAACGATCGGCCGACTTTATTCACAGTTTGCCCATCCGCCGCACCGAACTGCTCACCAGCCAAATCGTGTTCGGTTGGCTCATGGTAGCGGTGCCGCTTTTGCTCACTGCGCTTGTTGCCATCGGCTGCTTGGCTGGGTTGGACCTGCCGTGGCCGATCAACGCAGCGGACGTATGGCGCTGGTTCGGTGAGACGGTAACGGTGGAAACGGTGATTTTTGCTTTTTCCATCGCCGTGGGAGTGCTCGTCGGCCAATCGGTGATTCATGTCGTGTTGACGAATATTCTTCTTGTCTTTCCGGCTGGCATTCTTGTGTTGATTTATACCAATTTATCGCTATTATTGCCGGGATTTCCGAATGATTATTATTTATCGATTGATGTGGAACGGCTTGTGATTCCGCTGCGCTATGAGATGTTAGGGTATCGATCGATGGAGGCAGGCGAAGCGGGGGGGATGTTGTTGTTGGCGCTTCTCCTCTTTGGCTTCGCGATTTGGTTGTATGAGCGACGGCCGACCGAGACAGCCGGGCAGGCGATGGCGTTTCCGGCGTTCCGCCCGCTGTTTGTATACGGAGTGGCGGTGTGTTCATGGCTGCTTGGCGGCTTTTATTTCGGAGGAGTGGAGAGCGAAGCGAGTTGGCTCCTGTTTGGCTACCTAGCGTTTTCGTTGTTGGGCTACGCGATCGCCTGCATGGTGATCGCCAAAACATGGCGGATTTTCCGGCGGTGGAAAGGGTATGTTGGGTTTGTGGCGATCATGGCGGCGGCGTTATGGTTGATTCATTTGGATATATTCGGATACGGCCAGCGCGTTCCTGAATTGTCTGAGATCCAGCAAGTTTACTTCGGCCAGTCGACGACCAAATTCCGCCATTCTGAGCTAATCGGCCGCTCGTTCGAGGAGTATGATCAGTTTTTGCGTACGAAAGACAATATGAAAGCGGTGCGGGCGTTTCATCAGCAGCTGGTGCACGACAAGCCGCGCCCATCGCGGTTTGAGCAAAATCAGCCGGTGGTGATCGGCTACGTGCTCAAAGACGGGACGCGTCTCCTTCGCCGTTATGACGTCCCCGTCGAGCCGTACATGGATCATTTTCGCCGCATTATGGAGTCAAAAGAGTATAAACAGCAATATTATATATTGCTTCGTCCGAGCGGCTACTCGCCGATCCGGCAAGTGACGCTGCGCAACATAAGTACAGGAAACACCGTGCTAGTTTTGGCCGACCCAAAAGAAATTGAATCATTCATTGCGGCGCTGAAGCAAGACTTATGGAATGAACCGGTCAAAGCGATACTTGGTGGTGGAAGAGAGGCACAGGGGGAAATCGAACTGTTGCAAAGTGACGGCGACATGTTCTCAACTACACTCACCGCCGATCACACGCACGTTCGTCAATGGCTCGAACAGCGAAACGTATGGCAAAAAATCAAACAGTAGCGATGAGAGCGGGCAAGCGCATGCGCTTGCCCGCTATTTTGTCAAGAGGAAGGTTTTTTTCGCCGCCAAAGCCATACGGTGAGCAAGTCAAGCAGCCAAAAGGCGATGAATAAAAACAAAAGAAACAGCTCCGGCGCTTCCATCACGCGAAACGGATTGAGCACGTTATGCAGCGATTGTCGCAGCGTTAATCCTAGGAGCCAGTCCATTCCTACCGCCGTTCCACCTAACAGCAGCAGAAAGGAGAGAGAGAGGAAGACGACTTTCAATGCAAGCCACCTGCCGCTTTTTCGTTTAGTGTTCTCCGGCCAGGGAGAAATGATGCATCCCCGTATACACGTTTGGCGGATTGCCTATAATGGAGGATAAACGCGATATGGAGCAAGGAGGAAAGGACTATGCTGTTTCAGTGGGGGATGCGTCGGCAAAAGGAGCGGATGAACGACGGCGTGCAGCAAGAAGGGGCCGACCATAGCGGCGAAGCGGCGGACGTCCCAGAAGAGCCGCTGTCACCTGAACTGGCGGTGAACATCGACATCATTCGGCGGGCGACCGGCGAAAGCAGCGATATCGTCATTCGCCGTTTTTCCCTCGGCCAAAAAACGCAAATGAAAGCGGCCATCGTCTTTGTCGACGGGCTCGTCGATGAAAAAAACGTATACGAGTTTTTGCTTCTGCCGCTCCTTACGGCGTCGTTTCCGCTCGCGCTCGAGGAAAAGGAGCGGGTTCAATGGATTGAAAAAAAGCTCGCCGCAGTCGGCGGCATCGAGCAAGTCAGTGATTGGAAGCGGCTGTTTTTCAACCTGTTTTCCGGAGCGACGATTCTCTTGCTCGATGGAGCGGCGTTGGCCATTAGCGCGAGCACAAAAGGCGGGCAATACCGTTCGATTGAAGAACCGCAAACCCAAATCGCCATCCGCGGCCCGCGTGAAGGGTTTACCGAGTCGTTGCGCACGAATACGGCGCTGATTCGCCGCCGCATTAAAAACCCGAACCTTTGGCTGGAGACGATGCAAATCGGCACGGTGACGCAAACCGATGTCGCCATTATGTATGTGAAAGGAATCGCCAATGACGACATTGTCACCGAAGTGAAGAAGCGTCTTGCCCGCATTGACATTGACGGCGTGCTCGAGTCCGGCTATATCGAACAGCTGATTGAAGATCAGACGTTTACCACATTTCCCACAGTGTATCATACAGAGCGGCCGGATGTAGTGGCGGCCAATTTGCTGGAAGGTCGAGTCGCGATTCTTGTGGAAGGAACGCCGTTTGTGCTCGTGGCACCGGCGCTGTTTATTCAATTTTTTCAAGTCGGTGAAGATTATTACGCCCGGTTTGACATCGCGACGGCCCTTCGTTTTTTGCGCGTGCTCATTTTTTTTATCTCCCTTGTCGCCCCGGCCATTTACATCGCGGCGACGACGTTTCACCAAGAGATGATCCCGACCCAGCTCGTCATCGCCATCGCTGCTCAGCGTGAATCCGTACCGTTTCCGGCGTTTGTTGAGGCGCTGGCCATGGAGGTGACGTTTGAGGTGCTGCGCGAGGCCGGCGTCCGTTTGCCGCGCGCCGTCGGCCAAGCGGTGTCGATCGTCGGAGCGTTAGTCATCGGCCAGGCGGCAGTGGAGGCAGGATTTGTATCGTCAGCGATGGTGATCGTCGTTTCAGTTACGGCAATTGCCAGCTTTGCCACGCCGTCGTTTGCCATCGCCATCTCGGCGCGGCTGATCCGCTTTGGCTTGATGTTTTTGGCGGCGATACTTGGATTTTACGGCATTATGATGGGGCTTTTGATCATGGTCATTCATTTATGCAGTTTGCGGTCGTTCGGCGTTCCGTATATGTCGCCGCTCGCTCCGCTCATTCCTTCGAACACCGGTGACACGCTGTTTCGCGTTCCGACATGGATGTTCCGCGAGCGGCCGCGCTTGATTAACCAAAAGAACATTGTCCGCCAATCGGGCGGCCAAAAGCCGCAGCCGCCGGCACCATCGCGCCAAGAGAAGGAGGACGAGTCATGAAACGGCCGCTCGCCGTGTTTTTGCCGTTTGCTGTCTGCGTCTGTTTGCTTTCGGGCTGCTGGAGTAAAAAAGAGCTGACCGATTTGGCGTTTGTCATTGCGGTTGGTTTGGATAAGACGGAAGACGGCAAGTATCTCGCCTCCTTTCAAGTCGTCAACCCAGGCAACGTCGCTGGAGCGGTGCAGCGCGGCGGCGGGGCAGCCGGAGTGCCGGTGTCGATTTATACGTCAACTGGGGACAGCTTGGTCGAGGCGAGCCGGAAAGCGTCGGAAAAAGTCTCGCGCCTTTTGTATTACGCCCATACGAACTTGGTCGTCGTCGGAGAAGAAGTGGCGCGCGAAGGGATGGACGGGGTGTTTGATGCCTTGGAGCGCAATCAGCAGTTTCGAACGACGGCGCGCTTAGTGATCGCCCGCGGCCATTCGGCGAAAGACACGCTTTCAGTGTTAACGCCGATTGATAAAATTTCCGCCAACCAAATTATTAAAACGCTCGAGTTTTCAGAACTGGCGTGGGGGCAGACGATGAACGCCGATGCATGGTGGGCGATTCGCAGTTTGGCCTCGCCTGGAAGAAATCCGATCGTTACCGGCGTAGTCATTGAAGGGAACCCGAAGGAAGGGAGGCGGCAAAAAAACGTGCAGTCATCCGTGCCTGACGCCCGCGTTACATTGAAAGGGTTGGCGCTGTTTAAACATGCTCGCCTGATTGGCTGGGCTGACGGACCGACGGCAAGAGGCATAATGTGGGTGCTTGACCGCATTCACCAAACGAATCTTACTATTCCGTGGGGAGGAAAACGGGAAGCGATCGGCTATCGGATTGTACGAGCGAAAACGAATGTGGAAGCCGACGTAAAAAACGGTCAGCCGTCCATTCTCGTTCATATTAAGGCGGAAGGCGACATCAGCGAGGTGCGCGTTCCGATCAACTTAGCTGACACCGGCGTCATATTTCGTTTAGAAAAGCAATTCGAACGGGGCGTCAAGCAGGAGGTGGCCAAAGCCATCGAAACGGCCCAGCGGGAACGAACCGATGTGTTCGGGTTTGGCGAAGCGGTTCACCGCGCCGATCCGCGTTTATGGAAAAAAATTGAGAAAGAGTGGCACGACCGCTATTTTCCCGAACTGGACGTCACTGTCACGGCTGATCTGTACATTCGCCGCACCGGGCTGCGGAATCGACCGTATATAGAGGAATAACGGCTGTATGACACCTTAAAAGGCCGGTGAAAAAACGCTGTCACACATCAATCGACGTTTCATTCAAAAAAGTTCCATGAGCAGTAGATCTGCCCTCCACCCGGGGATGAAAATCTCGCGCCAGTTCAGCATTTTCGTAGAAAAGTTGATTCTGCAAGGCTTCTCTAATTGAGAAATAGGTGGGATCAGCAGCATTTTACCCTAAATCCCCCGTCATTGAAACGAGCGGTGAAAAACCGTTGTTTTCCTTGATGGACAATCGGCGGAAAACAGCGCCGATGTCACAACGCTTTTCTATTTTTGAGAAACGAGGCTGGTAAGCATCTCCCTTCAATTACCGGCCTTCTAGAACAAAGGCGGTGAAAGTCGATTGGAATCCGTCAAAATCAACGCGCGTCAATTGTTTGTGTTGATTGTATTGTTTGAACATGGCAGCGCCATCGTCATTCCCCTTGGGGTGGATGCGAAGCAAGACGTATGGATCGCCATTTTGCTTGGGTTGGTGTTCGGCCTGCTGTTGTTTTTCGTTTATCGCCGGCTGTTCGAGTACTATCCCGATCAGCCGCTGACCGCTTATTTGCCGCAAATCGTCGGGGCGCCGCTCGGCAAGCTGTTGGCGGTTGTGTATATTACGTATTTTCTTTATATTGCCGCCCGCGTGCTGCGCGATTTCGGGGAGCTGCTGTTGACGTTCGCTTACCCGGAAACGCCGTTGTTTGTGCTGAACGCCATTATGGCGCTCACTGTCATGTACGGCGTTTATAAAGGAATTGAAGTGTTGGCGCGCACCGGCGAGCTGTTTTTGACGGTGTTGTACTTGTTGGCGCTCGCTGGCTTTGTTCTTGTGTTTGTTTCAGGGCTGGTCGATGTGACTCAGTTGCAGCCGGTGTTGGAGGAAGGTTGGGGGCGGGTGTGGAGGACGGTCTGGACCGAAACGCTGTACGTTCCGTTCGGTGAAATGATCGTCTTTACGATGTTGTTTCCGTATATGAACAATCCGGTCAAAGTGAAGCGCGTGGGCTTAGGGGGAATGGTGCTAAGCGGCATCAATTTGGCGATCATTATGGCCATCAATATCGCTGTCCTCGGTCCTGATGCGGTGTCGCGTTCATCGTTTCCGCTCTTGGACACGATCCGCCGCGTGCAAGTGGCTCATTTTTTAGAGCGGCTTGACGTGTTGTTTATGATCGCGCTCATCATCGGCGGTTTTTTTAAAATCTCCGTCTTTTTTTATGCCGGAGTGGTTGGGGCGGCTCACTTGTTTGGGGTTTCAAGCCATCAGCGGCTCGTCTATCCGCTCGGGCTGCTCGTCCTATTGTTGTCGGTCGCTATTGCCAACAATTATACTGAGCACATTCATGAAGGATTGAAAATCGTCACGTTTTATTTGCATGTTCCGCTGCAAGTCATCATTCCTGTTTCGCTGCTTGTCATCGCCGCGATTCGTCGACGATTCAGCCAGCCGACAAAATAAGACAAACGGACTAAATGATTTTTGGAAACGGAAGCAGGAAAAGAGCCGATTATAGCGAATAGGGAACAATAGCGCCATTGTTCCTGACCGGAACAATGAGGCGGCTGCGCCGTCCGATCAAGGGAGGAAGTCCGGCGCCGCGGCGCGCTTTGTTTCGCGAAGCTGGGGTCAGCTGAGGGCGACAGACTGATTATGAAGAAAAAGGGTTGAACGACAGTGAAGGTGAACGTACAGGCGATCGATCAGCAAGATGCGGGGCAGTTGAATCAAGGCATTGTCATCACCAGTTCCCAATGTTTGATTTTGGCGATCAGTGAGCGGGTAGCTGCACGTCTTGAGTTTTCCAAAGATGAGTTAATCGGCCGGCCGGTTGCCAGTTTATTTTCCGCCGGATGGTCGGCCGCCCGGTTTGACGATATCATCCGCCGCGTGCGGCAAGAGGGCTGTTGGCAAGGAGAAGCGCGTCATATGACAAAAAGCGGGCGGATCTGTACGAGTTGGATGCGCGTTTCGCTGCTGTGGAGCCGCGACGGGGAATGGCTTCTTTGGCAGTTTGTGGAGCGCGCTGCTGCGTCGCCGGCTGACGTCCTCCAGTCAGCTGATGTGTTGCACGCCGTTTACGCGTCCGCGCCGTTTGCCGTTGTCTTGCTGGCTCGGGATGGAACTGTGCAAGATTGGGGACAAGGAGCGGAGCGGCTGTTCGGGTGGCGACGGGAAGACGCGGTTGGTCGTCCGGTTTGGACGCTGTTTCGTGGCGGCGAAACGTTGCTTCCGTTTCCGTCCGCCGGACCGCAATGCGGCGAGGGAGTGGCGCAGCGCCGTGATGGTGTGCCGATTGATGTTTCGTATACGATCATTCCTGTTTCCAGTTTTCATGGGTACGTCATGGTGGCGGAAGATGTGACGAGGCGGAAGCAAAAAGAGACCGAGCATCGCCGGCAAATTGAATTGGCGAAACGAATTCAACAAAACTTATTGACGCCGCTCATCCAAAACGAGACGGTGACGATGGAGGCCGTTTATATCCCATCCGACGATTTGTCGGGCGATATTTACGCTTGTTATCAAATTGATTTATACCGTTATGGCGTCATTGTCATTGATGTCATGGGTCATGGCATTTCGTCGGCTTTGGTGAGCATGCTGCTTCGCTCGCTGCTGCGCGGGTTGATCGTTCGCGTCGTTGATCCGGTTTTGGTGGCGAGCGAGCTCGAGAAGCACGTGCAATCCTTGTTTCCAGAGGAAGTATATGACATTCGCTACTTGTTCTCGATGATTTATTTGGTGATTGACACAAAAGAGCGCAAAATTGAATATACAAACGCCGGTCACCCAGCGGGCTTGCTCGTTTTTGAGGACGGAAGCATCCAAGAGTTGGACAAAGGCGGTTTGGCGATCGGCAGCCCGTTTTCTTTGCCGTTTGAAAAAGGGGTCGTTCATTATGACAAGCAGGCTCGCCTGCTTTTGTACACCGATGGCATTTTAGAAGAAATTCAGCCGTCCATTTTGCAAAGCATGGAAACGATCCGCACTTGCACGCAAATGTGCCGCCACTTGCCGGATAAACGCTTCCTTGAACGGCTGATGAATGAAGGTCCCCCGCTCGCCGCTCCGGCGGATGACATTTGTTTGTTGTCGATTACGCTCCGCGGGTGAGGCGGGGGCGGACGTGTGGCTGAGTTGGGTTGTGTCTTGCCAAGCGGGCGAAGAGGCGGTTGAGTGGTTCGATTTCATCGCTAAACAAGCTGCGCGCCTCTTGGCCGTCCGCGATGCCGATCTGTTTGTGCTGGCGGTGCATGAAGCGGTGGTCAATGCGGTGAAGGAGGCCAAGCGGGCAGGGGACGGCTCCCGAACGATTTCGCTTTCCTTTTTTGTCACTGCTGACGATGTGACAGTGATGGTGGAAGACGAAGGTGACGGCATCTCATTGGAGACGATTGAGCGGCTTGCTGGCATGACGCTCGCTGATGTGCTGCTCGCTGAATCGGGGCGCGGACTGCTGTTGATCCGCGAGGCGATGGACGCGATGGCGTGGATGGAGCGGCCGGATGGCCGCCGGGTGCTCGTGATGGCCATGAAGCGAAAGGCGGGCTGGGAGGGCGGCGATGGATGAAAACACGCGGCGGGCAACCGGCCTGTTTTTTCATCGGAAAGGGCGCCCGAACGTGCTAGGTGCCTCCTTGCGCCGTTTGATGGGAAAGGAAAAGCGGGTCACCGATGTTTGGTGGGCGGATGGCGCGGATGGAAGGAGACTGGCCAACGATAGGGGGATATGATGGAACAGCATCGATTTTTGTTTGAACTGGAACGGATTGCAAAACCTGCATACGATTGTGTCGTGCTCACCGGGCGGCTCGCCTATCATACGCAGCTCGCCGCGGAACAAAAATTGGCGGCGGCGGCCGCCGCCGTTGAACATCCGCTAGTCATCGTCGATACAAGCGGACTCCAATTTTTGGACAGCACCGGGCTGGCGCTTCTTGTCCGCTTTTTTAAACGAGTAGTTAGCGCCGGTCGTGCCATGGCTATTGTCGTCCGGGAAAACGCCATGATCGAAAAAATTTTGCTCATCGCCAAATTGAATCGGTTGCTCCCGATTGCCGCCGATGAACAGCAAGTGCTCGCTCTCGCGCCGCTGTCTTCCCCCGGACCGATCGAGCAGGCGGTGTTGCTAGAGGCGTGGCAACAGCGGCGGGCGGAAGGCGGAGATGGAAGCGGCTGATCTCAGAGCCGCGCGCTTTCCGGTCGTTTTTCAAGGAAACAGGGCGGTAAATAGGGGAGGCCAGCGTGCGGGGAACACGGAAGACCCGCGCTGGTGTGCGGGAAGCATGGAAGCCCCACTCCGATAGGATGGGGACGGAAGAAGCTTGTGGCGCGTTATCGCGGCGCCGTCCATCGTGCTTGATGTCAAGGGGCTGACCCAAAAGGTCGCCTTCCTTCAAGATAGGCACAACATATAGTGCGGCAGAAGCAGTCAGTACGTATATATAGCGATGAAAGAGGGCGTCCCGGTCCGTTTGGGACACCCTCTTTTTCCGTGCCGTTGGCCGTCGGGTCACCATGGGGGGAACGAAGGCCATCCGCCTTGATCGGTCGCCGTTCCTTTTTCCGCGCACGTCTTCGTTGTCAAAACAATATTTCGGGTTTAGAATAAAATCAAGGGCGAGAAATCAATGGCGGTTCGGCGCCGCAAAGTGGAGAGGAGAGTGGCACAACATGCGGCAGGTGCTTGTTTATTTGCGCCCGCACAGGAAATGGATGGCGGTAGCTTGGCTGTTGATGTTGACGGAGTTGGTCATCGAGCTGTGGCAGCCGCTCTTGATGGGCAAAATCATTGATGAGGGCGTGATGAACCGGGATTTGACCGCCATCGCTACGTGGGGAAGCGTGATGCTGGGCGCATCGTTTTTAGCGTTTGCCGCGGGCATCGCCAACTCGTTTGCTGCTGCCTATGTCGGCCAGGAATATGGGTTTGCGCTGCGCACGACGTTGTTTGCGAAAATCCAATCGCTGTCACTGGCGCGGATCGAACAGCTGTCGACGGCCTCGTTGATTACCCGCATGACCAATGATGTCACTCAAGTGCAAAACATGCTGTTTATGAGCTTGCGCATTGCCTTGCGTGCGCCGCTGCTTGTCATTTTCGGCGTCGGGATGGCGTTTGTCGTTCAGGCCCGGCTTGCTTTCGTGCTGGCGGTGGCGGTTCCGCTGTCAGCAGCGTTTTTATTGTGGGTGATGAAAAAGGCAGGCGCGTCGTTTTCTGCCGTTCAGCGGGCGCTTGACCGGGTGAACGGCGTGATGCGGGAAAATTTGGCCGGCATGCGCCTCATTAAAGCGTGGGTGAGAAACGAGTATGAACAAGGGCGGTTTCTAGGGGCGAACGATGCGCTGATGGAGCGAACCATCAGCGTGTTTCGCCTAGTGGAAACGATCACCCCGGTCTTGTTGTTTGTCATGAATGCGGCCATCGTCGCGGTGCTGTTTTTTGGCCGTCATGACGTTGAGGCGGGAACGGCGAGCGCTGGGCAAGTCGTCGCGGTGGTCAACTATGCTACGCGGGCGACGGCGGCGCTCTCGATGTTCACGTTTATTACGATGGCGTGGTCGCGGGCGCGCGCGTCCGCCGCTCGTTTGGCGGAACTGCTTGACGCGCCAAGCGAGCCGGACGGCGGCCATACCGTCGAGCCCCCTGCCGCCAAGCGCGGGGAGATTCGCTTTGAACACGTGTCGTTTCGCTATCCGGGCAGCGGGCGCGATGCGCTTTCCGGCGTGTCGTTTGTCGTTCGCCCACAAGAGACGGTCGCCATTTTAGGGGCGACAGGAGCGGGGAAATCGACGCTTCTTCAGCTGATCCCGCGGCTGTATGAGCCGAGTGCCGGCCGGGTGCTGATCGACGGCGTCGACGTGCGCGAGTGGCCGGCGAAGCAGCTGCGCGAGGCGGTTCGCTTCGTTCCGCAAGAGGTGCTGCTCTTTTCCGGCACCGTCGCCGATAATCTTCGCTTTGGCAAGACGGAGGCGACTATGGAAGAGCTGGTCGAGGCGGCAAGTGCCGCTCAAATTCACGAAACGATCGCCACGTTTCCCGATGGGTACGAGACGGTCGTTGGCCAAAAAGGCGTCAATTTGTCGGGCGGGCAAAAGCAGCGCTTGGCCATCGCCCGCGCGCTTGTCGGCCGGCCGCAGATTCTGTTGCTTGATGATAGCACGAGTGCGCTTGATGCCGTCACGGAGGCGAAGCTGCTGGCCGCGCTTCGCCGCTATGCTTGTACGATGGTCATCGTGACGCAGAAGGTGAGCACGGCGATGATGGCGGATACGATTTTGTTGTTGGAAGACGGCCGTCTCACCGCACAAGGAAGCCATGAACAGCTGCTGGCGGCGAGCGAGCTGTACCGGCGGATCGTCGCCACGCAGGAAGGAAAGAAGGGACAAAGCCATGTCACTACGGCATAGCCCCCATGGGGCGCGGCAACCGGGGCGTCAGCGAGCCAAAAGCAGCATGGGCACGCTGCGTCGCCTTTGGACGTTTATCGCTCCGCAAAAGCGAAAGCTGCTTGCTGCGTTGGGGATGGTGGTCGCCAGCACGGCGCTGGCGCTGGCCGGACCGTATGTCATCGGTTCGGCGATTGATGTGTATATTGTTGAGAGGAAAACGGACGGCTTCCTCACAACGCTTTTGTTTCTGCTGGCGATTTATGCCGCTTTGGGGGCGGCGACGTTTTTACAAAACTATTGGATGATCGCCGTCGGCCAACGGACGGTGCACGCGATTCGCGCCCGCTTGTTCCGCCACTTCCATGAGCTGCCGATTTCCTTTTTTGACCGCCGCCAGCAAGGTGAGCTGATGAGCCGAATTACGAATGACATCGACAATATGAGCCAGACGTTCAACAGCACGGTCATTCAAGTCGTTTCGAGCACATTGACGCTCGCGGGCGCCATCGCCGTCATGGTGTTCAAAAGCCTCGTTTTGACCGCGGTGACGCTGGTCGTTGTGCCGCTCATGTACGCCGGCATGCGTTGGATTACGCGGCGGACGCAAGTGCGCTTTCGCGAGCAGCAGCGCGCCCTTGGCGAGATGAATGGATTGATTGAAGAAGCTTTGTCAGGGCAAAAAGTGGTGAAGCTGTTTTCCCAAGAAGAGCGGATGACAGCGGAAGTGGTGCGCAAAAATATCGAGCTGAAACAAGCGGGATTTTGGGCGCAGACGTATTCCGGCTTTATTCCGAAGCTGATGAACTTTTTAAACAACCTTAGTTTCGCCTTGATCGCCGGCGTCGGCGGATGGCTGGCGGTCAAAGGGATGATCTCGGTCGGCACCATTGTCGTGTTTGTCGAATACGCCCGACAGTTTACCCGCCCGCTCAACGATTTGGCGAACCAGTGGAATACGCTTCTGTCAGCATTGGCCGGCGCCGAACGGGTGTTGGAAATTTTCGATTTGCCAAAAGAAGAGGAAGATGAGGGGGAAGCGGAAGAGATCGATCGGCTTCACGGGCGCATCGAATTTCGCGATGTGGTGTTTTCCTACGACAAGCAGCGCCCCGCGCTTCGCGGCGTGAACTTCTCCGTTTCTCCGGGAGAAACAGTTGCGCTCATCGGTCCGACGGGAGCGGGCAAAACGACCGTCCTTCAGCTGTTAGCCCGCTTTTATGATCCGGATGCGGGGGCTGTTGTCATTGACGGGCGCGACAGCCGGACGATCAAACGGGCGAGCTTGCGCCGCCATATGGCGTTTGTGCTTCAAGATACGTTTTTGTTCGCGGGAACGATTCGCGACAATATCCGTTACGGCCGGCTCGAGGCGACGGATGAGGAAGTGGAGGAAGCAGCGCGCAAAGCGAACGCCCATTCCTTCATCACGAAATTACCGAACGGCTATGATACGGTTTTGACGGCGGACGGCGGCGGAATCAGCCAAGGACAGCGGCAGCTGCTGGCCATCGCCCGGGCGATGATCGCCGATCCGGCCGTGTTGATTTTGGATGAGGCAACGAGCAATATTGATACGGTGACGGAAGTGCGCATTCAAGAAGCGCTCGCGCGGCTGATGGCCGGCCGAACGTGCTTCGTCATCGCCCACCGGTTGAACACGGTGCAAAACGCCGATCGCATTCTCGTATTGAATGAAGGAAAAGTCGTGGAACAAGGGACGCACGAGGAGCTGCTTGAGGCCAAAGGATTTTATTTCGAATTGTACCGCCGCTATTGGGAGCGCGGCAGGCAGCGGGCGTAGCGAAACGAATCGGTCGGCAGATAGAACCGAGCGGCACAGGCGGATGAAGGAGGCATTGGGCGCAGGCCGCGCGCAGCGGGCGGTCTGCGCCAGCGGAAAGGGGTTACGGCTCCGTCTGAGCGGCGAGACGGTGAAGAAACGCTTCCCGCCAACTCGCTGACAGTGCCGGATGATAGGCAAGCTGTTCCATGGCGGTGACATTGTCCCGCTCATGATAGTAAATGCGGTTGATGTAGGCGATCGACAACGCTCCTTGGCCGCGCTCAACAAGGAGCAACGCTGCCCCCGGCTCGACGACGCCTTCGTTCAGCACCCGCAGGTAAAATCCGCTTTTCCCTGTCTGAATGACGGCTTTCGGCAATCCAGGAAGCTGATGGAACAAAGCGAGTTTCGAACAAGGTTGGCGCGGCTGTGACACTTGCACGAGCGCCGTGCCGGCCGCATAGATGTCGCCCAGACACGCCTCATCCTCGGTCAAACCGGCAAGCGTCCAGTTCTCCCCGAATGCCCCGGCCGCAAACGGCCGGCCATAGTGCCGCTCCCAGTAGGCAAAATGCTCCGATGGATACGCGCAAATCGCTTTGTCTTCGCCGCCGTGATGAACAAGATCGGCTTGGCCGTCTCCGGCTAAATGGCGTTTGCCGACGGCCACCGGCCCGGCGACTGGGGTTTTGTCAATGCCGCTCACGAGCGGCTGACCGTTGATGTCGAGCGTTTTCGGTGTTCCGACATTAATAGAAACGATCCGCATCAGTTCACCCCCATATCGCTTCGGCGATCAGCCGAAACGAAGTGAGTTTGTCGTGGAAATCATATGTAATCGTAACAAGCATGATTTCGTCTGTTTCATACGCTTCGCTTAGCCGGTAGAGCTCGTCTTTGACGCGCGCCGGACTGCCGACGATCATCCGCCTCCGGTTGTCCGCCACCCGTTGGCGTTCGTATGGGCTGTATCGATACGCTGCCGCTTGCTCCGGTGCGGGAATGCCGTTGACCGCCATCCCTTGCTCAATCATCAGCAGCGTCAAATCGAGGCTGCCGGCGATCCATTCCGCCTTTTCCTCGCTTTCTGCACAAACGGCAAAGACAGCGACCATCGACCGGGGCTTGTCCAGATACGGGGACGGCGCAAACCGCTCGCGATACGAGCGCATCGCTGCTTCGCCGCCGTCGCCGTTAATAAATTGGGCAAACACATACGGCAGCCCTTTTTCCGCCGCCAGCTTCGCCGTTTCCGAGCTTGAGCCGAGCAACCATACGTCCGGAGGGGACTGCACGATTGGCGTTGCTTTGACGCCATAAAGCGGATGCACGGGCGGGAGTGCATCATGCAGGTAGCCAAGCAGCTCGTCAATTTGCTCTGGATAGCGATCGATCGGACGTTGCTTTCCGTCATGAAGCGCCATCGTCGCTCGCGGCATGCCGCCGGGCGCCCGCCCGACGCCTAAGTCGACGCGCCCGGGCGCCAAGCCGGCCAACACGTGGAAGTTTTCCGCCACTTTATAGGCGCTGTAATGCGGCAGCATCACCCCGCCGGAGCCGATGCGGATGCGCGATGTTTTCGCTCCGATGTAGCCAAGCAGCACTTCTGGCGACGAGCCGGCGAGACTGTTCGTGTCATGATGTTCGGACACCCAAAAGCGCTTGTAGCCGAGTTCTTCGACAAACTGGGCGAGCCGGACGGTGTTGGCAAGCGCCTCCTCGGCCGTTGTGCCTTTCGCGATCGGCGATTGGTCAAGGACGCTGAGTTCGAGCGGCATCATCATTCCCCCTCTGTTTGTCAGCTGAAAATGGTTAGTTCTTATTATGCTCCCGTTCGCTGTGTTTTGTCCATCGATTTGCCCGGCGCGGCGAGTCAGAAACCGATCCTGCCGGGCCACCAAGCGATGAAAGATGCATGCTGAGCGGTTCTTTGGTATAATGAGGAAGAAAACAGGAGAGAGAGGGTGGTCATCATGCCAGCTGTCGAGTCGAACATGTTCCCGCTCGGCAAACAAGCGCCGCCGTTCGCCTTGACCAACGTCGTTGACGGCCGGCTTGTCCGCCTAGATGACGTCAAGTCGGATGTGGCGACCGTCATTATGTTTATTTGTAACCATTGTCCGTTTGTCAAACATGTCCAGCACGAGCTTGTCCGCCTAGCCAACGATTATATGCCCAAAGGGGTGTCGTTTGTCGCCATCAATTCGAACGATGTTGAACAATATCCGGACGACTCGCCGGAAAACATGAAAAAGGTGGCCGAAGAACTCGGCTATCCGTTCCCGTATTTATACGATGAGACGCAGGAAGTGGCAAGAGCGTACGATGCGGCTTGCACGCCCGATTTTTACATTTTTGATCGCGAACTGAAATGCGTCTACCGCGGCCAGCTTGATGATTCGCGTCCAAGCAACGGCATTCCGGTGACCGGGGAATCGATTCGTGCCGCGCTGGACGCTTTGTTGGCGGGTCGTCCGGTGCCGGAACACCAAAAGCCGAGCATCGGCTGCAGCATTAAATGGAAACCATCGTCGTAAAAAATGATTGACATTTCATACTCAAACAGATATGCTAAGAAAAGCACCATTCGTTCGTTACGAAATTGTCACCGCCGTGTCGTTGCTCAGCGGATGCAGCCGACACGGCTTTTTTGCGCCACCAATCGCTCAACAAATTCACACTGGCGCCGCCACGGAGCGGCAAGGATGGATGAGAGGTAGGGCTTCCATTGTTTTTGTTTCATCCTTTGAGTTTTCATAATCATTATTATGTAAACAAAAGGGAGGGGCGAGAAGATGGCGGAACGACGATATCGGGTGTTTGTGTACGGAACACTGCTGACGGGTGAGGACAATCACCCTATCGCGGCGCCGTACGTTCGCGACGTACGCCCAGGAAAAGTCAAGGGCCGTTTATACAACGTCGGGTTGTACCCCGCGCTTGTGCTCGGAGAAGAGGGGGAAGTGGAGGGGGAATGGCTGACGGTGACGGAAGAGGGGCTCAAGGCGATGGATGAGCTTGAAGACTACGGGGAAGGACGGGACGACAATGAATACGAACGAGTATGGGTTCGCGATGTCTGTCAACCGCTCGAAGGATATGTGTACGTTTATCGGCCGGAAAAAGCGGTCGGTTTGCCGCTCATCCCGTCCGGATCATGGCGACACCGCAAGGAGAACATGTAACATTGATGGCGGATGACAAAGGACAGCTTGCAGGAAACATCGTTTCGCAAGCTGTTTCGTTTTTGTATAAACATCCGCGTTTTCGCACTTTGTTTTGTAAACGGTTCCAAAAACCGTTATAAAAATACAGAAAAATTAATGAAAAAAGGGTTGCCAAACGGCGGCTCTTTTTCTATAATAAAAGCATGTTAGAAAAATAAACGTACGAATGTGAGGTAATGTAACATGTCGAATTTGTTCGTTTCCTCTACACAAACGGGGCTGTTGGAGCAAATCAAAGAAACGATCCAACAAAAAAATGTAGAGCTGCTTCATTTGCAGTTCGTCGACATTGAAGGGATTTTAAAGCATGTCACCGTCACGGCCGAGCAGCTTGATGACGTCGTCGGTGGAAAAATCATGTTCGATGGTTCGTCGATCAAAGGATTTTCACCGATCAATCGTTCTGACTTGTACTTGTTGCCGGATTTGAATACGTTCGCGGTGTTGCCGTGGACGGTGGAAGAAGGTTATGCAGAAGCGCGCTTCCTTTGCTCGGTGACCAACCCGGACGGCACGCTGTTTGAAGGCGATCCGCGCAACGTGCTGAAAAAAACGGTTGAGCGGGCGGCGGAAAAAGGATACACGATTTCGGTCGGCCCGGAGCTCGAATTTTTCTTGTTCAAAGCGGATGAACACGGCAACCCGACGCTTGAACTTCATGACAACGGCGGCTATTTTGAACCGTCCCCGAAAGATTTAGGGGAACGCGTTCGCCTTGAAATTTACCGCGCCTTAAAAGCGATGGGCTTTACGATCGAAGCGTCGCACCATGAGGTGGCGGAAGGCCAGCATGAAATCAACTTCAAATACGCGGACGCGCTCGGGGCGGCCGATAACGCGACGACATACAAATGGGTCGTTAAAACGATCGCCGGCAAATTCGGCCTTCACGCGACGTTCATGCCGAAGCCGGTGTTCGGTATCAACGGTTCGGGGATGCATGTCAACATTTCTCTCTTCAAAGACGGAGAAAACGCGTTCTTTGACCCGAACGATGCCAATCAGTTGTCAGCTACAGCGTACCAATTTATCGCCGGTTTGTTAAAAAACGTCAAACATTTTGCGGCTGTGACCAACCCGCTTGTCAATTCGTACAAACGGCTGGTGCCGGGGTATGAGGCGCCTTGCTATATCGCGTGGTCGGCTTCCAACCGTTCGGCGCTCATTCGCATTCCAGCGAAGCGCGGCATGGCGACGCGCGTTGAGCTGCGCTGCCCAGATCCGTCAGCCAACCCGTACTTGGCTTACGCCATCATCGCAGCGGCTGGCCTTGACGGCGTGGAAAAAGGGTTGACGCCTCCAGCGGCGATTGACGAAGACATTTTCCATATGTCAGAAGAACGCCGCGCGGTGCTTGGCATCGACAACTTGCCGGAAAACTTAGGCGCTGCCATCGCGGCGTTCGAAGACGGCGAAATCGGCCGTGCGACGCTCGGCGAGCATGTATTCCATGAATACGTGGCGATGAAAAAAGACGAATGGAACAGCTACCGCACGGCGGTTCATGCGTGGGAAATCGAACGATACCAAGGAAAGTTTTAAGCGGATGATGGAGCGGCAGGCCGCCATCCGGTGAAGCGGTCGCGGTGGCGGCCTCGTTGTCAAAGGTGCTCTGGGCAAAGCGCAGAGCGCCTTTTTTCGTTCGATGCGGCTTCGGTCTGAGGATTGCTGTTATGTTTTTTTTGTTCACAACGGATGGTAGGTTCGTCACCACAATATGGACTTGACAGACCCCGCCTCCCTTTTGTATTTCGTTGTGATTCGGTCAAGTTCATCACCATAATATGGACTTGACAGACGGTTTACTTCACCGGACAAGTGTATACAAAACATGATTTGTTTTCTCTTCTTTCTTGGAAGCATAAAATCGAGTCCGGCTTTTGATGGAGAGCCGGATGATGGGGAGGGAATGAATTGTTTTATTTTTGTAAAAATCATAGTTGACAACTATGAATAGTTGGATTTAAATATAAGTAACATGCTTAACTATAGTAAACGGAGGGAGAATCATGAAAAAATTGATTGTGTTTCTGTTTGTAGGATTGATTGCTCAGCTCATTGACGGATCGCTCGGGATGGCGTACGGCGTCACTTCAACGACGCTTTTGCTGACGTTCGGCATCGCCCCGGCCGTCGCTTCAGCGTCCGTCCATTTGGCGGAAGTGGCGACGACGGCGGCGTCCGGTATTTCCCATTGGAAATTTGGCAACGTCGACCGCGCCATGGTGGTGAAGCTGATTATTCCCGGATCGGTCGGCGCGTTTGTCGGTGCTTGCTTTTTAAGCAACTTGCCGGGAGATTTGATCAAACCGTACGTTTCATTGTTTTTATTGGTGCTTGGCTTTTACATTATTTATCGATTCTTGGTATTGAACGGCCGCGCCCCATCGGCTTCGGGAAAACAATGGTCGAACAAACAGCTCGTCCCGCTCGGTTTGGTAGCCGGGTTTCTTGACGCCACTGGGGGAGGGGGCTGGGGGCCGATTGCGACGCCGGTGCTGCTCGCGAATCGGACCATGGAGGCGCGCAAGGTCGTTGGCACCGTCGATACGTCCGAATTTGCCGTTGCGCTCTCGGCGACGATCGGATTTGCGATTTCTCTCGGCTGGGAGCAGGTCAACTGGTATTGGGTGCTAACGCTGATGGCGGGGGGGATCATCGCCGCGCCGATTGCCGCTTGGCTTGTGCGCAAACTGCCGTCCCATTTGCTTGGGGTGCTAGTTGGCGGTCTCATCATTTTGACGAATGTCCGCACGCTTCTGCACGCTTGGGAGGCGCCAGCATCCGTGTATCCGACCGTTTATAGTCTCATCGTGATCGGCTGGGCAGCGGCGGTGATCTTGGCTGTACGGAATGGACGGAAAGGAGTGGCGAGCAAGGAGATGGCTTCCTAACCGAGCTGCTTCTTCAGCATTGCCCAAACGCCACGGTCGTCGTCCATCCGAAAGGGAAGCGGCATTTAGTCGACCCATCGCGTCTCATCGCCGGAGCGAAGGCGGTGTACGGCGCCCAATTTGATGCGCTCTTTGCTCCGATTGTTCCGGTGCCGGAAGAACGGGTGATCGTGAAGGAGGATGGAGAGACGCTCGCACTGAGCGCCGAGCGGACGCTTACCTTTTATGATACGCCGGGGCATGCGAACCACCACTTTTCGATTTATGATTCATACAGCGGTGGGGTGTTCACCGGTGATACGATCGGCGTTTTTTATCCGCAGCTGCAAGAGGCGGTTCGGCTAGAACGTTGGTAAAAAACAGCCGTTTGCCTTGGACGATGATCGAACGTATGAACGATGTAACAAGTTTTTTTCTACTTAGGAAACGATTCCGAGAAGCGATTGCGCGAGTAAATCATGGGGGAATGACCCAAAAGGCGATCTCCTCTCAAGAAAGACACAGCATATAGTGTGGAGAGGGGGTTTAGTATCTATCCTGAAAACACCTGAATTCCAAAATGAGTAAAGTTACAGCATTCAACATAAGGACATTTTCATCCTTCCGATGGTGATAAAAATGTTTTGTCATGGAAGTCTATATATAGCGATGAGAGAGGGTGTTCCGATCCTTTGGGAACACCCTCTTCTTCGATTCTGCCCTATGCTGCGGGCGGACGGCGTTGAAGCGAGCTCTCCTTTTCGCCGGCGCGCATGGGAAGCCAAGCGAACCGTTTTGGAAAACAAGGATAAATATGTTAGAGTGGAAATACGTGAGTGTTTGCTTTTGGCATTCAGGCAAAAGGGGGCGAAAGAGTGAAGCGAAAGCCGTCCGCTAGGCAGCGCATCGGTGTCGGACTGATCATCGCCTCGTTCGTTGTTTGGGTCGTTCCGCCGATCGCTCCATTTTTACCGTTTTCCGCTTCCGTCAAAGCATGGGCGGTGACGAGCGCCGTTGTGCTCGCCGAGATGTTGTTTTGGGCCGGAGCATGGCTGGTGGGAAAGGAAGCGGCGGCAAAGCTGAGGAAGTACTGGAATCCAAAACGTTGGCGAATGAAACGGCGGCCGGAGCAAACTAACGATGCTGAAACCGATGGTGAAAGGCAGCGACAAAGCAAATGAAATGAGGTGAATGGTATGCGACTGGGCGTTGTGGGGCTTGTGATTGCGGCTGCCGCTATGTCAGCAGCGCTTTGGCTTGGCGGGCTCGTGTTGGCCGTGCAAGACCAGCTCGCTCCCCCCTCTAAGCCCCCGGGGCAAACGCAGCCTTCGGTCCACGGGGCAAAGAAGGGCGATGGTGATATCGATATCGTCGCTTTAGGCGACTCGTTGACGCGGGGGACGGGCGATGAAAGCGGCAAAGGGTATGTCGGCTATATGGTCGATGAGCTGCGAAAGCAGACGGAGGCGCCGATTCGCGTTACGAACTTGGCGGTTCGTGGCCTGCGCTCCGATGGCTTGCTTCGCCAGCTCGGCCAACCTGAGATTCAGCGGCAAATCGCCATGGCCGATCTGATCGTCATGACGATCGGCGGCAACGATCTGTTTCGGGGCGGGGAAGCGCTTCGGCTGAATGAAAAAGAGCTGAACGCGGCAAAACGGCAGTATGCGGCGAACCTAGACCGCATTTTTGCCATGCTTCGGCGCTTCAACACCGATGCCGTCATTTTGGCGATCGGCTTATACAACCCGTTCAGCGATTTCGGCGATGCCAAACGCACGTCCGCCGTCGTCCGCGACTGGAATTTTGTCGCGGCGGAAGTGGCGGCCCGCTATCCGAACGTCGTCGCGGTGCCGACGTTTGATTTGTTTGCTTTGCACGTCAACGACTATTTGTACAGCGATCATTTCCACCCAAACCAAGAAGGATACAAACGAATCGGAGAGCGTGTCGCTTCGCTGATTACGCTGACGGAGGAGAATCGCTGATGATGAAACCGGTGACACTAGCGGTCCATGAACTGCGGAAAACGATCCGCGGCAAAGAAATTATCCGAGGCGTTTCGTTTGCTTTGCACGAAGGGGAAGTGTTCGGTTTTTTAGGGCCGAACGGCGCGGGCAAAACGACGACGATCCGCATGCTCGTTGGGCTCATTCGCCCGACGTCGGGGACGGTGATGATTGGCGGGTATGATCTTCACCGCCAGTTTACCGAGGCGATCCGCCAAATCGGCTGCATCGTCGAAAATCCGGAAATGTACCCGTACTTAACCGGATGGGAAAACCTTGAACATTTCGCCCGTATGATGCCGGGAATCGGCGCCGATCGAATCATGGAAGTGGCGAAGCTCGTTGGGCTCGAGCAGCGCATTCACGACCGGGTAAGCGCGTATTCGCTCGGCATGCGGCAGCGGCTTGGCATAGCGCAAGCGCTGCTCGGGAAGCCGAAGGTGCTTATTTTGGATGAGCCGACCAACGGCCTTGATCCGGCCGGCATTCGTGAAATGCGCGCCTTCATCCGCTTTTTGGCGGAAACGGAAGGGCTTAGTGTTCTCGTCTCTTCGCATTTGTTAAGCGAAATTCAGCTCATGTGCGATCGCGTCGCTATTATGGCGAAAGGGCGCCTGCTAGCTGTTGATACAGTCGAGCGGCTGTTAAACGAACAGGCGCGCGTCGTCTGGAAAGCGGCTCCGCTCGATCGGGCGCAGGCGCTGCTCGCTGAGGAGACGGAGGTGCTGCGGGCGGATGAAGAGGGGATTATCACGCCGTATGAACCGGCCAAGCTCGCTGCTTGGAACGCCAAGCTCGTCCGTGCCGGCGTGGCGGTTGCTCACATTGAACCGCGGTTGCCGACGCTCGAAGATTTATTTATCGAGCTGACAGGGGGCGAAACGATTGAGTAAGCTTGTGTACAATGAAATGTTGAAAATCGTCCGCAAAAAGCGGCTATGGGTGATCGCCGCCATTGTGGCGGTGCTCGTCGCCTTGTTTACATATGCTCAATATCGGGAGACGGAAGAGTTGAGAAAACGGCTCGGCACGACCGACTGGCGGACGCAGCTGCAGCAGCAAATCGTCGACTTGCAAAATCGCCTCCAGTCGCCGAGCATGTCCGAGGAGTGGCGCAAATATTTACAAATCCGCCTCAAGCAGCAACAGTATTACTTAGAGCACAACGTGAATCCGTCCGCCCCGGGGGCGCCGACGTTTATGCGCACGTTTATCGAAAACGCCATCGACTTGTTTTTGCCGCTGCTCGTCATGGTGGTGGCGGCCGATCTTGTCTCCTCGGAGGCGAGCGCCGGAACGATCAAGCTGCTTCTCGTCCGGCCGGTGAAACGGTGGAAAGTGCTGCTTAGCAAATATATCGCTTTGCTGCTGTCCGTGTCGTTTATTATGCTGACAACAGCGGTGCTGTCGTATGCCATCTCCGGCCTTGTATTCGGGTATGGCGGCTTTCATTTGCCGTTGTTGACCGGTTTTGTTTCCCAAGGCGAGGACTTGAATACGGATAACGTGCATATGATTCCGCAATGGAAATACATTTTGATGGAGTTGGGGTTAGCCGCGTTTGTCAGCACGGTCGTCGGCACGTTGACATTGATGCTTTCCGTTCTGTTTCGGAGCACAGCGGCGGTGATGGGAGTGATGCTGGCGGCTCTCATTTCGGGCGCCATTTTGTCGAACATGGTGTCGTCATGGCAGTCCGCAAAGTATTTGTTTATGGTCAATTTGCGGCTCACCGATTACTTGAAAGGCGCCGCTCCTCCGATTGAAGGAATGACGCTCGGCTTTTCCATGACGGTGCTGGCCGTGTGGGGACTTATGGCTCTCGCTGTCGCTTTTGTTGTCTTTGCACGGCGCGACGTGTATTAAAAGGTTGCACCTCGATGGGAGCGGTGAATTTTCTAAAACGGGAAAGGTAGGCCGCCGGCATCGGGCGGACCAAAACGGGAAGGCGTGATACGTCGACAAAGCGAGGCGCGCTAGCATCCCATGTTGCGTGCGGCATGGCGACTGTCATTGGCGCGTTCTCTTTTCATCGTCGATGCCGGCGAGGCCGAGCGCATGATGATTCCATAACAGCCGCTCGATCATCGGCCACTGCGTTTCATCACAGCGGATGAGGAGAACGATTTCCGCGCGCCTGTTCGTTTGGCGGCGCGCCGTGTTTCGGTTGAGCCCCCATTTCAACAGCAGGCCGAGCGAGATGCCGACCACCGCCCCGATCACCCCCCAAATGATCGGTCCCCATGTTAATACATAGCCGTAAATCGAACCAAGTAGCATGAAACAAGTCCCGAAAATCGCCGCTAGATCGAGAAAGCTCAAGCCGTCCGCGCGGTGGATCGTATCTAACAGCTGCGGCGGCTCCGGGCGGCCGTCAAGCGGAACGGCGAACAGATGGTGTGGGGGAACTCCTTTTTCGCGCAAAGCGGAAATCACCAGCTCGACGAACAAATGGTTTTCAAAAGTGGCAACGACAATCATAGAAAGCCTCCTGATCAAATAGGCCATCGAAATGGTTTTGGTTGGCAGCGGCGGCGCAAATAGTTGGACAGCTCTTTTTCAAACAGCTTGTTGTATTCGACGGCTGAAACGTACGCATCGTAGAAGACAAACGAATAAATGGAAGGCAAATACAGCGCCCATTGCATATTCACGATGCGCACCGCCTCATCAAAGCGGCCGGTGAGCGTATAAATGATCGCTTCGGGCAAGCGGGCAAAATAGGAAACGATAATGGTAAAGCCGAACAGAAACAAACCAGCAATCACCTTATGAACGTACAAATGGCCGAGGCCGGGGGCGAGCACCGACCAAGCGAGCGCTAGCCACGGCTTACGTTTGTCCAAGTAATTGATGTCCCATCCCCCCATTCGCAGCGGGGGAATGGGTGCGTCTTCCCGGTCAGCGAGCAAATACAGCTTGTTCATGTCAACGGCGCCGCGATAGCTGTCCCAGATTCCGTATATGTAAATGGCGACATAAAACATCAGCCATCGCTCATCAAGAACGGCTTTGGCCTTTTCGAAATCGCCGAGGAGCGAGTACAATATTCCGGCGTTGACGTGCGCTTTTGTATTGATAAACAGCTCCCAAACGATTAAAATAAAAGCCGTGGCGTAACGGTGCAGCATCAAATTGCCGAATCCGGGAAACGAAAAGGAAAAAAAGGCGACGACAAGCGGATGGCGCAAATGGAGGTTGGTGGTGGTAAACTGCGACAAATATGCTCGTTTGCGCCGCGCCGGCGGGATGAATTTCATGGGCTCTCCCCCTTTTCCGCGAACATGTCGTGCAGCAAGCGGTCGTTTTCGTCCCTAGGTGGAGGGGAAACCGTTGACCATGGAACGTTTCCGCGCTGCGTCCGATCGCCGTTTTTTTTAGTATAGGAAAAAAAGGGTGGCCGCTATGCAACAGGCGGTGGAAAACCCGTCAAGCCCGGGCGGTGGGGGAAAATGATAAAAAATCATTGACTTTCTTGCGAGGTTCATATAAAATAAAAATTGTCGCAAGGGTAAGCAATCAACGGGAAGTAGCTCAGCTTGGTAGAGCACACGGTTCGGGTCCGTGAGGTCGCAGGTTCAAATCCTGTCTTCCCGATCCTTGCTTGGGGCCTTAGCTCAGCTGGGAGAGCGCCTGCCCCGCACGCAGGAGGTCATCGGTTCGAATCCGATAGGCTCCATTTTCGTACGGAGGAATACCCAAGTCTGGCTGAAGGGGGCGGTTTCGAAAACCGCTAGGGGTGTCACAGCCCGCGGGGGTTCGAATCCCTCTTCCTCCGCCATTGTACATAGGAACGTCAACCTGCCGATTTCCGGCAGGTTTTTGTTTTGCGCTCTTTGCCACAAGGTGTGCTTGACTGTTTCAAAACATGCCATACTTCCTTTCCGTGAAAATGCCGAACTGTCGCGAGATTTTCATGTCTGGGTGGAGGGCCGATCACCGCCCATGGATCTTTTCCGTGAAAATGCAGGACTGACGTGTTTTCGGCTCTCTCTTTTTTGGTATGATAATCATCGATGGCAAGCTACTCATTGCACAGGAGGGTGTGTACAAGATGAATCCCGTTATCGAAACGATTTTGCAACATCGTTCGATCCGTCGCTTCGAAGATCGGCCGCTCACGGATGAACAAATTCGCACGATCGTTGAATGCGCCCAAGCGGCGTCGACGTCAAGCTACATTCAGGCGTACTCGATCATTGGGGTGAAAGATCCGGAGAAAAAACGGAAGCTCGCCGAGCTTTCGGGAAATCAGTCTTATGTCGAGCACAACGGCCATTTCTTTGTCTTTTGCGCCGATTTTCACCGCCATGAACTCATCGGGGAGCTTGAAGGAAAAGACGTGATCCCGTCGCTTGAGAGCACGGAAAAGTTTATGGTGGCGCTCATCGATACCGCGTTAGCGGCGCAAAACGCCGCCATTGCCGCCGAGTCGATGGGGCTTGGCATCTGCTATATCGGCGGATTGCGCAACAACTTGCCGGACGTGTGTGCGCTCTTAAACGTACCGAAACGAGTCATTCCGCTGTTTGGCCTTGCCGTCGGTTATCCGGCGCAAACGCCGGACCGCAAGCCGCGGCTGCCGTTTGCGCACGTTTATCATGAGGACGAATACAACCAAGATCGCGCTCCGTTCCTCGAACAGTTGCAGCGCTACAATGACACGGTTTCGGCGTATTATGAGCAGCGGACAAACGGACGCCGCCGCGATACATGGACGGGGCAGATGGCCGATATGCTGAGCCGCTCGGTCCGGATGTACATGAAAGAATTTGTCGAGGGGAAAGGGTTTAATTTACGGTAGTGGACTAGCTCAGCTTAATGAGGGAAAGAGGCATCTGTTGCTGAAGAGACGAGGAGCCATGCTCATAGATAGGTGAAGAATCTATTGTTGATGTTTATCGACGTCGGCTTGATCATCCCGGTCATGCCGACGTTTATTCCGCAGTTGGAATGATCGGGAGGGGGACTTTCAGCCTGCTTGTCGCTGTTTTTTCTTTTCCCACGGCTGGCCAAATAGCCGATGCGTAACACTTATGTATGGATGTTTTGGCAAGAGTAACCTGAGTCGGTGCTCCATCGAAGAGAAAGCGGCAAGATCACCTGTCTTTTGTTTGTCGTCGTTTGACGGTTGCCGTTTTGTTAAGGACCAAAATAAGCTACGCTCCATTTGTCTTAACGGCAAATGGAGCGTAAGTGATATTCGATAATTTCTTCGATTTTTGAAGGAGATAGCTTGCCAGATTGCATGATGCCGTGCATCGCTAAGCCGTCAACCAATGCGTATAGGCGCTCTGTTTCCAACTCAATCGACACATCAGACCTTAACAGCCCGAGATCGCGCAACAGTTCAAGCATCCTTTTCATGGCCGTTCGCAACTGATGGTATATTTGTTCGCTCAGTGGTTGGAGCGCGGGATCCCAAAGTGCCCTTTGTGTAAAAACAAGCCACACCTCCATTTCTTTTTTTGTTTCATCGGTTAACGGCAGAAGTTCAAGGAGACAACGCTTGACTCCTTCAAGGGGCGGGATGGAGGGAGGGATGGCCTCAACCCGCTCCCGCACCCGTTCAGAGACAAGTCTCATCGAAAAGGCTAACAACTCGGATTGAGAAGTAAAATAATAGCGCAGCGCCCCGGCAGACATTCCTGCCTCTTTAGCGATATTTCGCACGGTTGCTTTTTCAATCCCGTCCCGCATGATCACGGTCCATGTCGCTTCTGCAATTCGTTTCCTCTGCTTTTCGTGATCGACTATTTTGGGCATATATCCAGTGTAACACAGTTGTTTTTTTAATACAATTGTGTTACTATTTTTTTTGATACAAATGTGTTAAAAAGGAGGCGGTCCATATCATTGGTTGGCTGATTATCGCATGTGAAGTGCTGTTTTGGGTGTTCGTCATATCGGGATTGTTCACGCGTTATGTGTTAAAATGGAAAATGACCAGTGTATGCCTTTTTTTATGCACCATTTTGGCAGATCTTATTTTACTAGTTGTGTCGGTTGTAGACTTAGCGCACGGGCAGACAGCGAAGTTATCTCATTCATTGGCAGCTGTTTATATCGCTGTATCCGTTGTGTATGGACGTCGCATGATCCAATGGGCAGATCATCAGTTTGTTCACCTTTTTTTGAAAATGCCTAGGCCGAAAAAATCTCTTCTCTTCGGAAAGGAGCATGCCAAGCACGAACGCCTAGGGTGGTATCGTCACCTGAGGGCTTGGGCGATCGGTCAAGCGATTTTGTTGGCTATGGTTTGGTTCGTAGGCGATATGTCGAAAGCGAAAGAACTGTTGATGATGGCAGGCCGTTGGACGTTGGTTTTGGTGGTTGATTTTGTCTGGAGTTTCAGCTATACCGTATGGCCGCGAAAAGAACCGAAGGAGATACTGGCCAAACCAAGAAATTGGTAGAGAAAGGGAGAGGAATGCCGTGAGTTTGATCGAGCGATTGGCGCAATGGATTCGCGAGGCGAAGACGATTGCCGTATAGACGCAACATAGAGAGGCTGAAGCAGCCAGTACGTATATAGCGAAGAAAGAGGGGTCCCGATCTTTTAGGGACCACCTCGGCTGAAAAGCGAAGCCTCTTGATTTACAACCCTTGCGCCAACGGGGAACGTTTTCTCGTTGGACAAAAAGCGCAAAAAGTATTGTACTTTTCAGAACATTTGAATATAATAGAGGTAACATACCAACCGGTTGGTATTTTAAGTGGGTGGAGCAGGGCGGAAAGGCGAACAGAAAACGGAGGGGATTCACGATGCATTTGCGCTTAACCGATGAGCAGCGCATGGTGCAAAAAGCGATTCGCAAATTTGTCGAGAAGGAGCTGATCCCGCTCGAAAACGAAGTGCTGCGCAACGAGCGGGAAGGAAAGCCGGGGCTTGCGCCAGAAAAATTAAAAGAGCTGCAATTCAAGGCGAAGGAAAGAGCTGCAATTCAAGGCGAAGGAAGCGGCGAAATGGCTCGTGTTGAACACGGCGTTTACGCTCGATCAAGGGGAGGACAACCGCCATTTGGCTTCGATGGCGAAGCTGTTTGGCGCCAACATGGGCAATCGCGTCATCGACCGCGTCATACAAATTCACAGCGGCATGGGCTATACGAAAGAGCTGTCGATCGAGCGCTGGTATCGTGAGGCGAGATTATGGCGCATCTATGACGGCACGGATGAAATCCAACGCCTCATTATCGCCCGCAACTTAATCAAAGGACACGTCAAACTCGGGCAGTTTCTCTAAAAAATGAAAGCGTTACCGAAAAGGAGGAGAAAAAAATGAGCCAACGATTTGCGGGAAGAGTGGCATTTGTAACCGGGGGGAGCCGCGGCATCGGCAAGGCGGTTGTCACCCGCTTTGCGGAAGAGGGGGCCAAGGTGGCGTTCATCGACTTAAACGCCGAAGCGCTTGAAGCGACGGCCGCCGAGCTGCGGGAAAAAGGGTATGACGTTTACGCCAAAGTGGCGAGCGTCACCGACCGCGAACATGTGGAAACAACGATGCAAGAGGTCGTCGACCGATTCGGCTCGCTCGATATTCTCGTCAACAACGCCGGCGTCATCCGCGACAACTTGCTGTTTAAAATGACCGACGACGACTGGCAAACCGTCATGGACGTCCATTTGAAAGGGGCGTTTTACTGCGCGCGCGCCGCGCAAAAATATATGGTTGAAAAAGGATACGGGCGCATCATCAACATTTCATCGACCTCAGCGCTCGGCAACCGCGGCCAAGCGAACTATTCGGCGGCGAAAGCCGGCATTCAAGGGTTTACAAAAACGCTGGCGATTGAGCTTGGCAAATTTGGTATCACGACGAACGCCGTCGCTCCAGGGTTTATTGAAACCGATATGACGAAAGCAACCGCTGAGCGGCTCGGCATTTCGTTTGAGCAGCTCATTCAGGCAAGCGTCGCCACCATCCCGGTCGGACGCAGCGGCCGCCCGGAAGATATCGCCAACGCGGTCGCATTTTTCGCCGATGAGCGATCGTCGTTTGTCAACGGCCAAGTGCTGTATGTCGCCGGCGGCCCGAAATGTTGAAGGCGAGGAGGGCGGACGATGTACCAAGGAGAGATCGGCAAACGGTCGAAGAAAATCAAAAACGTCGTCGAACGCGGCGCGGTGAAAAAATTTGCCGAAGCGATCGGCGATCCGAATCCGATATATTGGGATGAAGAAACAGGAAAACGGTCGCGCTACGGGCGCAATATCGCCCCGCCGACGTTTCCGCGCGTGTTTGACTACGGCGTCATTGAAGGACTGAAGCTGCCGGCAAAAGGGCTCATTCACGGCGAGCAGCGCTTCCATTACGAGCGTCCGCTGTTTGTCGGCGAAGAGCTGTACTGCTACGCCGAAGTAAAAGATTACTATGAAAAGCAAAGCAGCATGGGACAGCTCGGCTTTTTAGTGATCGCCAACAACGGCGAAGACGCAGAAGGGAATCTTGTTTTCACATCAACTTCGACCATCATCATCAATGAAGCGGTAAGAAAGGCGATGAGCATATGACGACGATTCGCGAATGGCAAGTGGGGCAATCGCTTCCCGAAGTGATGCTTCCGCCGGTATCCCGGCTTGATTTGATTAAATATGCCGGCGCCTCCGGCGATTACAACCCGATCCATACGATTGATGAAGAGGCGAAAAAAGCCGGGCTACCCGGCATTATCGCCCACGGCATGTGGACGATGGGAAATTTGGCAAAGCTGTTTACGCCGTACTACGAAGAAGGGTTTGTCCAAGATTATTTCGTTCGCTTTCAATCGATGGTATTTTTAAACGATGTCGTCACATTGACAGCGACGGTCAAAGAAAAGGATGAGAAAACGATCCGCTTTGCGGTCGCCGCCGTCAATCAACACGGGAAGGATGTCGTCAAAGGCGAACTAGTTTTTGCGCTGTATGAGTGAGGGTCTTTCCGACGGAGGGTCTTTCCACTGAATGAGGTGGGGGCCCGCTTCCCAAGCCGCGGGACGGAGCGGCTGAAAAAGGAGGGGGAATGGCGATGAAACGAGAGGCCGTCATTGTGTCCGCTGTCAGGACGGCGATCGCCCGTCAAGGAGGCGCCTTGGCGACACTGCCGGCGCACGTGTATGGCGCGGAAGTCATCAAAGAGGCGATGCGGCGGGCCGACATTGGACCGGAGCTGGTCGATGATGTCATCATCGGCCACCGGCTGTGCACCTCGTCCAACGTGGTGGATGCGATTTTGCGCACAAAGCGGCATCGCCGCGAGGAGCAGGCAGGCAAAGAAAAAGCGATGGCGATGCTTGATTTCGTCGGTTTAACCGATATGGCGGACCGTCTCGTCGACAATCTGTCGCAAGAACAGAAGAAGCGGGTGGCGTTTGCGCTCGCTTTGGCGACCGACCCCGAGCTTGTGTTGCTTGATGAGCCGGCCGCTGGCGTCAACCTTGATGAGACGGAAGGATTAGGAGAATTGATCGTCAAAATGGTTCAAGGTGGTTTGATTGTTTGCCTCATTGAACACAAAATGTCAATGATCATGAAAATCGCTGACCGCATTATGGTGCACAATTACGGCGAAAAAATTGCTGAAGGAACGCCAAAAGAAGTGCAAAACAACGAGGCGGTCATTCAAGCCTATTTGGGAGGGAGCGCCGTTGCTTGAAATCGTCAACGTATCGGTCCGCTACGAAATATTGCATTTGCCGAACGAAACAGCGGTGAACGCCAAACGCCTTGTGCAAGAGCATCATACGCCGATCATTTTCACCCCGCACAGCGGCGGCGTCATGGCGCTGCAAGTGTTCAACCCAACGCACAATCTCATCATCGCGGCGTATACGAGCGAGCCGAAAATTACCCAAACGGGCAACAAGCTGACCGTCCGCATTCCGCCGCGCTATGACGGCTACATCCCGACGTTTACCAATTATGCTATGAAGAATTTCGGCAAGAAACTCGCCGCCTTGCCGACAATCCAACAATAATCAGCGATGCAGATTGACAAGCAGAGGAATCCGATCATCGGGATTTCCATGGAACTGCTCTTTGCATGAGCCCTGAAACGCGCATCCCGTAGATGGAGCGGCATACAGATAAGCCATACAGAGGCTGTCTGGAAAGATCATCACGAGACTTTTCCAGACAGCCTTTTCCATTTCCACATTATGACGTTTTTTGACTCATTATAGGTACTGTGGGTACGCCTCTTAGGGTGTCTTTGACCGGGCAGACACGTTCAACGTGTTCCATCAAGGCTTGGACGTTTTTTGGATCGGAAGGAGAGTCAATATCAATATGGTAGCGAATTTCTAAGAATCCAGGCCGAACGTCCGCTTTCTCCATAAAGCCATCGGGATCTAAATCCCCTTCTACGTGTACTTGGACTCCTTTCAGTTCGACCCCGTGATGGCTGGCAAACAGAGAGACCAGTACATTGATGCAACCGCCCAGTGCAGCTAGGACCAGCTCTACGGGATTCGGTCCCTGATCAGTGCCTCCCAAGGCTGGGGGTTCGTCAATGATGACTTGCTTGCCGTTAATGTCAGCCACTGAGCGTACTCCTTCGCCAGACCATTTGACATCAGAGGAAAAGGTGAGTTTAGGCATAAAAAACCTCCTAGACAAATAGGAATAGTGGATAAATTAAGAATAATACATAAATATCTATTTGACAAGTAAGAATTAAAGAAAATGGAGGTGACAGAAAGAAGAATGAATACAGTGTTGATCGGATTGTCGCTCGATGCAACCATGTTCGGTTGGTTTTCCTCTTCATATTGATCTAAAAAAACTATGTTCTAAATAATCAATAAAACAAATAGAAAAATTGCTAATAATACGATAAAATAAAGTCATTCCGCCACCTAACGAATACGATCAAACAAGGAGAGAGACCAGCGATGCGGGAAATAACCATCGGTCTTGTCGCTTCGTTCTTTTTTGCCGTCACGTTCATCTTGAATCGATCTATGGAGCTGGCCGGTGGCAGCTGGCTGTGGAGTTCGTCGCTTCGCTTTTTCTTTATGGCGCCGCTGCTGTTTGTCATCGTTCTGTTCCGCCGCAACATTCGCCCGGTTTGGCAGGACATGAAGCGCCATCCGCGGGTGTGGATCACATGGGGGACGGTCGGATTCGGCTTGTTTTACGCGCCGCTCACCTACGCGGCCGCCTATGGGCCGGGGTGGCTTGTGGCCGGGACATGGCAGTGCACGATTGTGGCTGGTGTTCTGCTTAGCCCGTTGTTTACGAAAACTATCGAAACGCCAAACGGAACGATGTCCGTACGCCGTCCGATTGAAAAACGGGCGCTTTTCATTTCGCTTTTCATTTTGTTCGGCGTCGTTCTCATCCAGTTCCAGCAAGCCGGTCGCCTGACATGGAGCGAAATGGTACTAGGGGTTTTTCCGGTGTTGGTTGCCGCGTTTGCGTATCCGCTTGGCAATCGGAAAATGATCGAACATTGCGCCGGGCGCCTTGATGCGTTTCAACGCGTATGTGGGATGACGATGGCCAGTCTGCCGTTTTGGCTGGTGGTCGCGTTGATGGGCTGGATGACATCAGGGGCGCCGTCGGCGGGGCAAACAATGCAGTCGTTCATCGTGGCTATGAGTTCCGGGGTCATCGCGACGACATTGTTTTTTATCGCTACCGATCGGGCCAAAGGGAACGAGCGAAAACTGGCCGCTGTGGAAGCGACGCAGTCCGCGGAAGTCATGTTTGCCGTCATCGGTGAAGTACTGTTCTTGTCCACTCCGCTTCCAAACGGATGGGCGGTCGTTGGTTTGGCTGTCATCATCATCGGGATTTGCTGGCATAGCTTCGAATCGACAAGGACAGTGAAACGTCCGGCGCTCCCCATTTCAACAGCGCGGCGCCTCGATCGGGAGGGGGGAGAACCGTGAGAATCATCGTATGCGTTCTGCTTGTCTGCCAGACGCTTATCATCTACGCTTGGATCAGCGATTGGCGCCAACTTGTCACCCCGGCCGGCCTTTTTATGTGGGTGGGCGGAATGGCGGTCGGCCTTGCTGTTCTTCGGGTGGGGCGGGGCCTACCGCCAAGATGGCGGAGGGCGCTGAAGATCACGACGGCGGGAATCATCTTGCTTGCTGTGATGTCGCTGATCATTGAATGGGCTGTCCGTTCGATGCCGTAGTCAAAATGGATATGGAAAGCCCGTACGGTTGATCAAGACTTCCCCTGTGGGCCTACAGGAAATGCGCCTTTAGAATGGAGCGAGCCCCCTAAGGCGCAAGGGGGCGGCTAACGGTTTTGATGGGAGGAATTGAACAGCTCCGGCGCCAAGCGGCGGCCAACAGCGTACATGATCGGCGCGCCGAGCGCCATAACGACAAATTCGCCGATGGCCGTCGTCAGCCATGTGAGCCAAAACGGAAGACCGAGCGCGAGCTTTAATTCGAGGGCGATGAGGCCCATCGTGACGGTAAACGACAATGTATTGACCGCCATGCGCGCCCAAACGTTCTTGACATAGCGCATGGAAACGATCGTGATCAGAAGCGCCAGCACCGACTGGCCGACGCCGAATACGAGATCATACGCAACAATTGGCGAGAAAAATAAATTGGCGAAAAAGACACCAAGCACGATGCCAATGGCGTATGTTGGGCGAAATACGACGAGGTGGTTCAATAGTTCCGATACGCGAAACTGAATGTTCGTAAAGCCAAATGGCTGAATGAGCGCCGTCACCGCGATATACACGGCGGCGATCAAACCGTTGGTCGCCATCGTTCGAACGTTCATCATCTTCTCTCCTCTCGTGAATGATGATATGATTGTAGCATGACTATCTCGTAAACGAAAGGAGCAGGATCCATGACTGAAAAGGATCAACGGGCAGGAGACCGACGCGGCTCCGTCTTCGAGGTCGGGATCACGACGCTCCGCCTTGGCTTGACGTCGTTTGGCGGTCCGGTGGCCCATCTTGGCTATTTTTATGAAGAGTACGTGAAACGAAAAAAATGGATCGACGACAAAACGTACGCCGATCTCGTCGCCCTTTGCCAATTTCTCCCCGGCCCGGCCAGCAGCCAGATCGGCATCGGCATCGGGCTGATGCGCGCCGGCCTCTGGAGGGCGCTGGCCGCTTGGCTTGGGTTTACATTGCCGTCGGCGGTTGCGCTTAGTTTGGTTGCCGTCTGGCTGCAACATGCTTCTTTGGGAGAGGCGGGCTGGATGCACGGCTTGCTGTTGGCGGCTGTCGCGGTCGTCGCGCAGGCGGTATGGGAGATGGCGCGCAAATTCGCTGCCGGCCGCTTGGAGGCCACGCTTGCGGTCGCAGCGGCGATCGCTGCGCTTCTCATGCCGGGGCATGGAGCCAAGTGGCGGTGATCGCTATCGCCGGAGCCATCGGCGCGGTCGGACGGCGCCAAACCGTCACGCCGTCTTCCGTAGGCATCACGCCTTTCATTCGCCGTTCCACCGGTTTTCTGTTGCTTTCCTTATTTGCTGTGCTGCTTATCGCGCTGCCGCTTGCCCGCGCTTGGATTCATTCACCGCTTTGGGCGCTGTTTGACAGCTTTTACCGCGCCGGGGCGCTCGTGTTTGGCGGCGGGCATGTCGTGCTGCCGCTTTTGGAAGCGGAAGTGGTGCCGCAAGGGTGGGTCACGGCCAGCCAGTTTTTAGCCGGCTACAGCGCCGCGCAAGCCGTTCCAGGGCCGCTGTTTACCTTGGCTGCGTACATCGGCATGGCTGCGTTCGGCTGGAAAGGCGCGCTTGTCGCCACCATCGGCATTTTCCTCCCTTCATTTTTGCTTGTGCTCGGCGCGTTTCCGTTTTGGCACTGGCTTCGCCATCAGCCGCGCTTCCAAGCGGCGCTCGCCGGCATTAACGCCGCTGTCGTCGGGATTTTGCTTGCGGCGCTGTATGATCCGATTTGGACAAAGGCGGTGAACGAGCCGGCTGATTTTACCTTTGCCCTCAGCGCCTTTCTGTTGCTTGCGGTCTGGAAGTGGCCAGCGTGGGCGGTTGTTCTCGTTTCCTTCGTCGGTGGCTGGCTTCGCGCGCTGTTCGGTTGATGGGGAGCGGCTAACGGACAGAGGGCGGTGGTTGCGCTTCAGAGCCGATTCTCTATCGATCCACGTTCACTCGCTGACTTTCGAAGCCTGACAAAGGCTCGTGCGCTCGTCCCTGCCTCATGGACGATGATGGAAAACGAAAAGCCGATGCCACAACGTTTCCTAACGGGGCGACAAGACGGGGAAGCGGCCGGCTCCTTTTCATCGCTTTTTTCGCTCCCAGTTCGGCAAAGAGGAAGAGCGTATTTGGTTTGATTGGATCTATGTTCAGCAAAGAGCATAGAGAAAAAGGGGGAAAAGACGGATGAAGTGGTTGTGGATGACGATGGCGCTAGCGGCTGGGATGGCCGTCTCCGTACAGGCGGGGGTGAACGGCGGCCTTGGCAGGCGGGTCGGGGTGCTTGAAGGGGCGTTCGTTTCGTTTTTCATCGGAACGATCGTCTTATTTTTCGTGCAGTTGTTTTTCGGAAAAGGCGAGCTCATCGCCATGTTTTCCGTGCCGAAATGGCAGTTGATGGGCGGCATTCTTGGCGCCTTTTACGTGTTTGTCATGGTGCTCATCGTTCCGAAACTTGGCGTTGCCAATTCATTGGTGGCCGTGATCGCCGGACAGCTCGTGATGAGTTCGCTTGTTGACCATTTTGGGTTGTTCGGCGGACAGCGCATCCCGTTTGACCTGACGCGCTTTGCCGCCATGGGGTTTCTGTTTTTGGCGCTGTGGCTTTTTTTTCGTAAATGAACAGCAGGATGGGCTAGGTAGGTTTCATTTTCCCATGATCCGCTCATACTAACAACAGCATGATCGACTGAAAAGAAAAGGAAGCGGATCAAAGTGAAACAAGCATGGCGCATTTATGTGAACGATTTGAAACATCTCACGACCAACTGGGTCGCCGCCATCTTGGCTCTCGGTCTGATCGTTCTCCCATCGCTTTACGCTTGGATCAACGTAGAGGCTTCGATCGACCCTTACGCTCATACTGCGTATTTACCGGTCGGTGTAGTGAACGAAGACCGCGGGGCGGAGCTCGCCGGTCGCCGGTTTCACGCTGGCGATGAGATCATCCGTACCTTAAAAACGAACCATCAGTTAGGGTGGCGATTTGTTACGCGGAAACGAGGAATGGAAGGCGTCCGCAGAGGAGCGTACTTTGCGACGATCATCATTCCAGCTGATTTCTCCGCCAAATTGGCAACCGTAGTCGAAGAGCGTCCGCAGAGGGCGGTGATTTACTATTATGAAAATGACAAACAAAACGCTATCGCCCCCAAAATCACCGAACGCGGAGCAAGCACGTTGTCAGCGCAAGTCAGCGATGAATTTGCAAGAGTGGTGAACACCGCGTTGTTTTCCTTGTTCCGCCAAGCGGGAGTGACGCTGGAACAGCAGCTTCCCGCCATTCGCCGCGTTGAGGCGCTCGTTTTTCGTCTCGAACGTGAATTGCCGGTGATTGAGCGCCAATTGGAAGCTTTGGATCGCGATGTAAGGGAGGCGAGAGCATTGATTCGTACAGGGCGCGAGCTTCTGCCGGACGCCAAAATCGCGGTGCAATACGGTTTCGAATGGATGAACCACATTGAGAAGATGTTCACGCAAGTCCGGTCTTCTTTTTCCTTATGGGAAAAGCCGGTGGAAATGACGGTTCAGACGCTCCGCTCCTTTCCTCTTTCCTTTGCCGAACAGACGACGCAGCTTCCCGATACGCCGGAAACGCGGGCGCGCTGGGCAACTCTTGTCGAACAGGCTGCCACAGACGCCGACTCGTTGGTTCAGCGGTTGCGTCGAATATTGCGAACGTGGGAGGGGGCTGTCGAGCCTTCTTCGCTGCAACTTGTCGAGCGCGCCGTGAGCCGTATCGAGCGGACATTGGCATCGGTTCAAGAAACTGCCCGACTAGTGAGACATCATCCGACAGATGCGGAAGGACAAATCGATGAGCTGCGTCAACAACTCCATTCATTGGACGCGCAGGCGCAGCAACTTGATCAAGCCTATCGCCAACGGTTGTTGCCGCTATTGCGAGCGAAATGGAATCAAGCGGAGAAGCAAGTGCATCAGGCGAAGCAAACTCTCCTCCGCATGAATCAAGAGTTAGATGAAGCGAAGCAATGGTTGGCAACGACCGACCGTGATTTGGCGGCCGCCCAGCAAGCGCTGAAGACTGCCCGCGCTCAATATCCCTTTCTTTCCCGGCAAGTTCGCGAGCTGGCCGCTTTTCTCTCAAAAACAAAAAGTGAAACGAATATCGATGAACTGATTCGCCTGTTGAAACAAGATCCTCGGGCGAAAGGAGCGTTTTTAACCCATCCGGTTGATGTGCAGACGTTCCGCTTGTTCCCGTTGCCGAACTACGGTTCAGGCATGAACCCATTTTACACGGTGCTGGCCATATGGGTAGGGTGTTTGTTGCTTGTTTCCGTCTTGTCGACCGAACCTTCTTCGTTTTCGGAAGCGCATGAGCGGGAAAGATATGTCGGACGGCTGTTGACATTTTGGACGTTGAATGCTTTGCAGGCGATGGTCGTCACAGCGGGATCGGCGTTTGTCTTGCCGAATATTTTCGTCCGTGAACCAGGATGGTTCATGGCGTTTGGTCTTTTGTGCGGCTTTGTCTTTATGGCGGTAGTTTTTTCGCTTGTCTCCTTGTTCGGAAATGTTGGAAAAGCGATAGCGATCGTGCTGCTCGTCTTGCAAATTGCCGGGGCGGGAGGCACGTATCCGGTTGAGCTCGTCCCTCCGTTCTTTCAACGGCTCACCCCTTGGCTGCCGTTTACTTATGCCATCGATTTTATGCGCGAGGCAGTCGGTGGGATCGTATGGGAAAATGTCGAGCATGATGTCAAGCGGCTTCTCCTATTTGCCGTCGCCGCGCTTTTGGCTGGACTTTTACTGAAAGGGCCATTAGGTCCATGGATGCGCGCGCTAAAGGAAAAAGCCGTTCGAAGCGGGCTGTTTCATTGAAAATTTTTGTTCCTTTCTTTTGAAAGCATCTGCTACAATAGAGGGGGAGAGCGTTGCTCCATTCTCAGTTGCCCCGCGGGAGCGACAGCTTGCAGCAATAGTATGGCTGTCGCACGATGGAAGGGCGTTCGACGCGGGGGAAAAGGGGAGAGAATCATGTTGATCCATCGACTGCTCGGTTTCGCGCTCATTTTTTTTGCCATTTCGATGTTGGTTGAGCAAATGTGGTGGGTCGGGGGCATTTGTCTCCTCATTGGCATCGGAATGACCGCGAAGAGTTTCGGTTATGGAAAATGGAGGAAGAAGAAGCATACATGGTAAACAGCGAGAAGAATATGCATCAACGAAAGTGGAGACAGCATGATGGGCCATTGATAAAAAAAGCGGAACAGTTTATTACGGCAAGCTATCGGGAGCTTGGAAAAAGTGAGAAAGAAATGAAGCGGCGGTTGAACGAAATCCGTTGGGAAGTGGAACAAACCGGCACATATAGCCATACGTACGAAGAGTTAAGCTACGGGGCTAAGATGGCTTGGCGGCATAGCAATCGCTGCATCGGTCGCCTGTTTTGGCAATCGCTCCATGTCATTGATGCGAGAGAGGCAGCGACTGTTGACGAGGTGTTTTCTTATCTGTTCCATCATATTGAGTTTGCGACCAATGGGGGGAAAATCCGGCCAGCGATCACGATCTTTCGTCCAAATGGGGAAGTGCGCATCTGGAATCACCAACTGATTCGGTATGCCGGTTATGAAACTGAAGAAGGGATGATCGGCGACCCATCTTCCCTCACTTTCACTCGCGCCTGTGAACAGCTTGGGTGGAAGGGGGAAAAGACGCCTTTTGACGTGCTGCCTTTGGTGATCCAAGTAGGCGGCCAACAGCCTGTTTGGACACCGATTCCGAAAGAATTGGTGCTGGAGGTGCCAATCGAACACCCAGAGTTTCCGTGGTTTCGCGATCTGCAGCTAAAATGGTACGCCGTCCCGATGATTTCAGATATGTGTCTAGAAATTGGCGGCATTAGCTATATGGCCGCACCGTTTAACGGGTGGTACATGGGCACGGAAATTGGCGCCCGCAATTTTGCCGATGACAATCGCTACAACATGCTTCCGAAAGTGGCCTCTTGCATGGGGCTTGACACCAGCTCGAACGCATCATTATGGAAAGATAAGGCGTTGGTCGAATTGAATATCGCTGTTTTATATTCCTACAAAAAGGCGGGCATCAGCATCGTTGATCATCATACCGCCGCGCGCCAATTTCAGTTGTTTGAACAGCAAGAAAACGCAGCCGGGCGCCATGTCACCGGCGACTGGACATGGCTGATTCCGCCATTGTCTCCGGCGACAACGCACATTTTTCATCGGTCGTATGACAACACGACCATGTTGCCCAACTTTTTCGATCAAGATCGTCCATATGAACCACAAAGGGGAGAGGGACAATGACCGTCATCATCCGCATGCGCAACGTGTCATGGATGCGGGGGACGCGCGCGATTTTGCATGAAATCGATTGGGAAATGAAAGAAGGCGAGCAATGGGCGATTCTTGGCCTCAATGGCTCCGGGAAAACATCGCTTCTTAACATCGTCACAGGCTATCAATACCCGACGCGCGGGGAAGTGGAAGTATTAGGGTATCGATTTGGACAGGCGAGTCTGCCGGAGTTGCGACGGCATATTGGGTTTGTCAGCAGCTCGCTCCTTGATCAATTTCACGACACGCTGCAGACCGAGACGGTTGAAGATGTCATCCTCAGCGGCACGTTTGCGACGATTGGTTTGTATGATGCTGTCACCGATCACGAGCGGGCGAAAGTGGAATCGTTCATGGAAGCGTTCCGTTTGCAAGCGGTCAGGGGAAAACCATACGGGACGCTTTCCCAAGGGGAAAAGCGGAAAGCATTGATCGCTCGAGCGTTGATGGCGAACCCGAAGCTGCTTATTTTGGACGAGCCGACCGTTGGCCTTGACTTATTGGCGCGGGAAGACATTTTATCCTTGATGACGCAAATCACCGCCCGGTCGTGCCACGTGTTATACGTCACCCATTATATTGAAGAAATTGTCGAATCGATCACCCATGTGCTGCTTTTGCAGGACGGGCGCATCGCCGCCGCGGGACGAAAAGAGGACGTATTAACCAATGAACGGCTTTCCGAAGCGTTTCGTCTTCCGATTCGTGTTCATTGGGAACACGGCCGGCCGTGGGTATCGCTGGGACGTTGAAGATGGATGGACTACTGGCTCCCTAAGGTGCGAAGACCATATCAGGAGCCCCTCCAACCATAAAAATGCGAAAAGCATGTAACAACCATCTAGTTACCTGCACGATCATCCAGTTTTTCCTTGCCGGAAGAGTTGATGGAAAGATGGACGGAAATGTTTCGAATGGTGTTTTTCTTTAATGGGATGAGGCCGCTTTGTTCCCGCTGCTTCCATTGCTGAACATTGTGTCGGTACAATTGATCCGATACATTCAACGTGTCAATGTTTCGCTTGATCCCCCATTCATATGCTTGTTGGATTTCCTGCTTTGACCGTTTGCGCCTGGCTGCGCTCAGCCAATAGCTGCCTGACATCCATCATCAGCTCGTTGATGTGATCATACGGCGCATCCAGCTGCAACATTTTCCGCAAGATCGCCCGAGC
Source organism: Geobacillus sp. B4113_201601 (assembly GCF_001587475.1). Lineage (NCBI taxonomy): Bacteria > Bacillati > Bacillota > Bacilli > Caryophanales > Anoxybacillaceae > Geobacillus > Geobacillus sp. B4113_201601. The sequence continues at coordinate 30,069 of NZ_LQYX01000004.1, read as the reverse complement.
TTTCGGAGACAGATCCAGCTCTTCCTCCCAGCTTTTTTCCTCCTCGCTCGTCGGTTCGTAAGCCGAATATAACAAGAATAAGGTGAAATGCCCCAGTGCATAAAAATCGCTTCGCGGATGCGGTTCGCGCCGCAGCCGCTTTTCAAGCGGATCGTCGTCGCGCCATTCCGCTGATTCGCCGATATAGCACGCCAAGCCAAAGTCAATGACAAAGACGGTTCCTTGCCGCCAAATGATGTTCGGAATGCGCAAATCGCGATGGACGATGCCCAAAGCGTGAATGAACCGTACAACGTCAAGCACATCAAGCAACAATCGAAACGCGGTTCGTTCCGTGTACGTGACCCCGCGGTGAAAAATGTGATCTTCCACCGTCTCCCCGTCGATATACTCCATCACGAGGTAGGGCTGTCCGCGTTCCACAAATCGGTCATGCAGCATCGGAATTTGCGGGTGGCGCAAGCGCGCGAGCATTTCGGCTTCGCGCTGAAGCAGGCGGCGGCCGTCTTCCCCTTTTGTCCGCCGCGCCTGTTTGATGACGACAAGGCGCCCAGTGTCATGATCGCGCCCTTTGTAGGCGATGCCGTAGCTGCCCATCCCGAGCTCTTCGATCACTTCATAGCGGCGGTGAACGATCTCACCGCTTCGATGCGGCCGGTCAAACCAGCGGGCGACGAGCGGGTGGCGTTCCATGAATCGCTTCATCAGCTGCCGAAGAAGCTCGAGAAGAAACTGCCGCTATGATGCTTCTTTTTGTAATGGTGATGACCGTACTGGGACGGGTGCTGGTGCGAATGATATTTCGGGCCGTAATGGTGGTAATCGCTGCTGCTATAATGCTTTTTATAGTGCGACGAGTGATGATGCTGGCCCAACAACGCTTTGAACAACTTCTTTAACATCATGATCGCTCCTTTACAGTAGGTTTTACTTATATATACGGAACCGCAAAAAGAAAGTTTCGGTTGCCGATCGCTCATTCATCCGCCCGCGTTGTGAGAGAGGGAGGCCAATCCGCTTCAGTAGGCAAATCCATCGAACCGCAGCAGCGATGCTCCGCGCCATTCGTTTTCGAATAAGAACCGCCAGCGTTGGTGCGGCTGGCGGTTCGTTCGGCGCTGATGTTTTTTCCACCACGTCTTTCGGCAGGGAGGCAAATGGTTTTTCGCGCTTATTCTTTGTTTTCAAGCGCCTGCTTGAGCAATTCTCCGAGATTGGTGCCAAACGATTCGTTCGTTGCGCTGTATTTTTTGAGCAGCGCCCGTTCCGTTCCTTTCGTGGTGGTGCGTTTCGTTTCTTCCGCTTTTTCCACGACGTTGCACGGGCGGCATTGGAAATAGAGCCCGGCTTTCCCTTCGTGCATTTCCATGCGCCGATGGCATTGTGGGCAGCGGCGGTTCGAGAGCTTCGGGTCGCGCCTCCGCCGGTAGCGGCATGATAAATTCGAGCAGACGAGCATCCGCCCGTCTTTCGTTTTCCGCTCTTTTAAGAGCGCGCCGCATTCCGGGCAAGTGAGCTGGGTAAGGTTCGGCGCTTTGTATACGCGCTCGCTCTGCTTGATTTCGGCGACAAGCTGCTCCGTCTGCCGGCGGATGTGGGCCAAAAACTGTTTCGGATTCCCTTTTCCGCGGGCGATGGCCTCGAGTTCCCGCTCCCAGCGGGCGGTCAACTCCGGCGATTTCAGTTCCTCATGGACGAGCTCGATCAGTTGTTTTCCTTTTTTCGTCGGATAAAAGCGGCCGTCTTTCCGCTCGACGACTTCCGTTTCGACGAGCCGCTCGATGATGTCCGCTCTTGTCGCCGGCGTGCCGAGCCCGTATTTCTCCATTTGCGCGAGCAAGTCGGCCTCCGAGTAACGGGACGGCGGTTCGGTGAACGATCGTTCCATCTCAAGCTGCACCGGTGCGAGCGTTTGGCCTTCCGATAGATGGAATGGTGTCGGTTTCACTTCTGTTTCTTCCTTGCCAAGAACGGTTCGAAACCCTGCGTTGACGACCGCTGTTTCCCGGGCGACAAACGTCTCGCCGGCGATTTCGAAAGTGGCGGTTGTCGTTTCATATTCATACGGCGGGTAAAAGAGCGCCAAAAAGCGGCGGGCGATCATGTCATACAGCTTGCGCTCATCGGCCGACAGCTTCCCGAGGTCGAGCCGTTCATCGGTCGGAATGATGGCGTGGTGGTCCGTCACTTTGTCATCTTGAAACACCCGATGGGCCGCTTTGACCTTGCCCTTGGCAAGCAGCGGAGCAATGATGTCCTCATACCCTGATTTCATCGCCGAAAGCCGCTCTGTCATCGTCGATGCCATGTCGCTTGGCAAATAACGAGAATCGGTGCGCGGATACGTGACGAGCTTGTGCTGTTCATACAGCCGCTGCAACACCGAGAGCGTCTTTTTCGCCGAAAAGCCAAACCGCTTGTTCGCCTCCCGCTGCAGCTCAGTCAAGTCATATGGCAGCGGGGCCGGTTCGCTTTTCCGTTTCCGCTTGACCGATGTGACGCGCGCCGGCTGGCCGTTGAGACGAGCCATCAGCCCGTTGGCCTCGTCTTGATCAAACAGCCGCTTCCCGCCGTGCCGTTCCCATGTCGCCGTAACCGAACCGATGCGGGCATGAATCGTCCAATACGGAACGGGCACAAACGATTGAATCTCCCGCTCGCGTTCGATGATCATCGCCAGCGTCGGCGTTTGCACGCGCCCGGCCGAGAGCGGGTCGTTGTATTTCGTTGTTAGGGCGCGCGTCACGTTCAACCCGATCAGCCAGTCGGCTTCGGCGCGGCAGACGGCTGATTCATACAGGCGGTCAAACTGCGCCCCGGGCTTTAACTGGCGAAACCCGTCGCGGATGGCTTGATCGGTTTGCGACGAAATCCATAAACGCCAAATCGGCTTCGTCCAGCCGATTTTTTGCAAAATCCAGCGCGCGACCAGCTCTCCTTCGCGGCCGGCGTCGGTCGCAATAATGCAATCTTTCACATCGCGGCGTTTGGCCAAATGTTCAATGGCGCGAAACTGGTAGCTCGTTTGCCGGATCACTTTCAAGCCCATTTGTTTCGGAATAATCGGCAAATCCTCGAGCCGCCACGTTTCGTATTTCCGGTCATAGTCTTCTGGCATTTTGAGTTCGACCAAATGCCCAAGCGCCCACGTGACGATGTAGCGCGGTCCTTCCATATACGATTTATGCGTTTCTTTGCAGCCGAGCACGCGGGCAATGTCGCGGGCGACGCTCGGCTTTTCCGCTAACACGAGCGATTTCATAAAAAAACTCCTTTCTGTCGTCTCCCACTGAGTGCGGTCTGTTTATTAGTATAATGGAAGAAAGAAAAAGACGCATCCGCTAGGCTTGGTTCCTAACGAAACGATGTGGCAAGCTTGTCCATACTTTCTGCACATGTTCAAGGTAAAATAGAAAAGGTGAAACGACCATGCCGTTTTGATCGATAAGGAGAGAATCACGTGCGAAAGCTTTCTTGGAAACTTGGCCTGCTGTTTTTTGCCTTTGTTTTGGCCGTGGAACTGGTGCTGTTCATTTCCCTCTATGCGACGCTTGTTCACGCGCGCATCGAGGAAGAATTCGCGCAGCTTCTGGCGCGGGGAAACAGCCATCGCAATGTGCTGGAAAAAAATTACGATCGCACAACGGTTGAGCATGTTGTTATGATGGAGTCCGAAGCTGAAACCGATGTCGTCATTACCGATGCTAGACGCCACATTGTATCTGCGTCTAGCGGCATCGTCCCGTTTGCGAGGCAACTGATTCCGTTGACTTACGGGCGCTCCATTCCCCGCGAAGGCATGATGGTCGAAACCGATTGGAAGCGGGCGTCTCATATCGCCGCTGTCAGCCCGATTCAAATCAAGGGCGAAACAAGAGGATATGTGTATATGTTTCAAGACACTCGCTCGATTCGGACGATGGTATATAAACTGAAGCATCATTTTGTTGTCGTCGGTGTGCTGTCCGTGGCGATTACGATGATGACGATCGCCTTTTTCTCCCGCGCCATCACGATGCCGCTTCTTCGCATGAAGCGGGCGACCGAAGCGCTCAGCCGAGGCGATTTTTCCGTGCGCGTCGAAGTGAAAGGAGACGATGAGCTGGCGCAGTTAGGCAAAGCCATTCAAACGCTGGCGAACGATTTAGCGTATTTGAAACAAGAACGGAGCGAATTTTTAGCGAGCATCTCCCATGAATTGCGCACGCCGCTGACGTATGTGAAAGGGTACGCGGACATCGCTAGACGGCCGCACCTTGCCGAGGACGAGCGAATCAAATACGCGACGATCATTTATGAAGAGGCGGAAAAGATCGAAAAAATGGTGAAAGACTTGTTTGAACTAGCTAAACTCGAGCGGCACTCGTTCCAGATCGAAACGCAACCGACCGATCTTTGTTTATTTTTTGCCAAACTATGCGAAAAGCTGCGCCCGGCGTTTCAGGAAAAATCGCTGTCGCTTGTGTGTCAGTGCCCCGGTTCGGTCACAGCGGAGATCGACCAGGAGCGGTTTGAGCAAGTGATGATCAACGTGCTCGACAACGCGCGGAAATACGCGTTTCCTGGCACAACGGTGGAGATTGCCGTCTATCCGCAAAAACGCGAGGTCGTCGTGGCCGTTTCCGATCAAGGGGTCGGCATCCCGCCGGAAGACGTGCCCCGGATTTTCGAGCGGTTTTATCGGGTTGATAAATCGCGATCGCGGACAAGCGGCGGGACCGGACTCGGTTTGGCCATTGCCAAAGAAATCGTCGAGGCGCACGGGGGAACGATCGCCGCTCGAAGTGAACAAGGAAAAGGAACGACCATCCTCATGACGCTGCCGGAGGGATGACGATGTATACGTTGTTGTTGGTCGATGATGAAGAGCGGATGCTGGATTTATTGGAATTGTATTTAGCGCCGAACGGCTACCGCTGCGTGAAGCGGCGTTCGGGCGCGGAAGCTATTGACTATTTGCGGCATCATCACGCCGATTTGGTGCTGCTCGATGTGATGATGCCAGAACTCGACGGATGGGAAACGTGTCGCCGCATCCGCTCATTTTCCGATGTTCCGATCATGATGGTCACCGCCCGCGACGAGCCGACCGATATTGTCCAAGGATTGAAAATCGGAGCGGACGATTATGTGACGAAACCATTTCATGAAGCGGAGTTGCTTGCACGCATTGAAGCGGTGCTGCGCCGTACAGCCGGCAACTATTCCGCCATTCGCGCGGCCGGGCTTGTGTGGGATGAACAAGAACATACGGTTCGCTACGGAGAAACACCGATTGCGCTGACACCGAAAGAGTTTGCCATTTTAGGGCTGTTGTTAACACACCCGAATCAAGTGTTCAGCCGCGGGCAAATCATTGCATCGCTATGGGGTTATCTCGCTGACACAGAAGAAAGAACCGTTGACTCCCACATGAAAAACATTCGGGAAAAATTGCGTAAAGCGGGGTTCCCCGCGGACGACTATTTGCAGACGGTGTGGGGCGTTGGCTACAAATGGAACGGGCACAAGTCATAACCATTTTCGAAAAGAGAGGCGTTTGGGGCAAATGGAAGAACGGATGATTGAGTTTCTTCAAGCATACGGCGAAGCGGCGTACTTCTTGAGTCTAGCCTGTAATGTGACGATCAGTGTGCTCGAGGTCGTCCCAAGCGCCTTTTTGACTGCCGCCAAATTGACCGTTTTTCGGGTTTTGGCCCGGTTTTTGGACCGTGCACGGCCGCCGCTTTTTGCCCAATCAAGACCATCTCCATAAAATCTGCACAAATGTCGGGTATGCTAACAAGGCAAGGAGGGTGAAAACGATGAAAAAATTAAAAATGTTGCTAGGGACCACTTCGGTTATGGCAGCGCTCTTGTTATCCGCCTGCACCGGTGCAGACGACAACCAAATGTCAAAAGAAAATACGGCTTCTCACACCGGTCATGAGGGAATGAACCACTCGGGTTCAGGAGAGGTGCCGGCTGGATTGAAGGAAGCGAAACAGCCAGCCTATCCGGTTGGAAGCAAAGTCATCATTCACTCCGACCATATGCCAGGGATGAACGGGGCGGAAGCGACTGTTTCCGGGGCGTTTAACACGACTGTCTATACCGTGACGTATACGCCAACAACAGGTGGTCCTCCGATCAAGAATCATAAATGGGTCATTCACGAAGAAATCGAAAATGCCGGTGACAACAAGTTCCAGCCGGGAGACGAAGTCGTCTTGAGTGCCGACCATATGGAGGGGATGAAAGGCGCGAAAGCCGTCATCGACTCCGTCCAACAAACGACGGTGTATATGGTCGATTACATCGATACAAAGACCGGCGAACAAGTGACCAACCATAAATGGGTGACCGAAGATGAACTGTCGCCGGCGAAATAAGGAATCGACCTTGGCGTCATCCGCACAAGCAAGGGGTTCCGAAGCGGCGAGACGCCCCTTTTCCATGATTCGGTGCACCAACATTGTCCATTGCACGGCAGGGAGGGCCTTAGGGGCATCCCTGTTGTTTTTTATGGGCATCAAGGTAGAATGACATCAAGCGTCTTTTCGATGGCAGAAAGTGTGAGCGAGAAAATCCTCCTCTTTCGGAGGAGGAGAATATGAATAGGGAGAGAAAAACGATGAAATGGTTTTGGCTGGGGGCACGGTTGTTTTGCCTCGGTTGGTTCGTATACGGGGCCGCGGTCAGTTTGTATCGTTTATGGGCCGAGCGGCGAGTGGATGAGCAGGCGCTGATTTTGGCGTTTGGCATGGCGGTCGTTGGTTGGCATGGGAGAAATGGCGGGAGACCAGCGGGGAACGATAAGAGAACAGGCGCCGGCCATAACGGCACAAGCACCTGTTTTCCCGCACTCGTATTCAGGACGATTGTTCATTGGTGTTTTGTTCCGACCGCCGGCTTTGCTTTTCTTTGCTCGCCCCATATATCGACAGAACCGCCAAGATCACAAGGCAAAGAACCGATCCGATTCGATGATCGCGCTGAAATAAAAAGCTCACCCAAATCGCGCCGAGCGACACGACGGCGATGATTGTCGTGTACGGAAATGCTTTGACGCAAAAAAACGGATTCGTGTCGTAATGCGGCCGCAGTTTCAGTTGGGCCGCGCCGATCATCATCCAGACGATCAGCACCGTAAACCCAGGAATCGCCATCAACTCGCCGATGATCCGCCCCGGCGCCAAGTACGCGCCAACGACTCCTAACGCGATGCAGACGGCGACCATTCCCATCCCGTAAAGCGGAACCCCGTGTCGCGTCGTCCGCAACAAGCGGCGGCTCGCTTCTCCTTGCTCAGCCATCGAAAAGAGCAAGCGAGACGTCGCGTACACCCCCGTATTGGCCGCCGATAAGACGGCCACAAGCAAAACAGCGTTCATCACATGGGCGGCGCCTGGAATGCCGGTGGCCTCGAGCACTTGGACGAACGGGCTGTTTTCCGCTGATACGGCGTTCCATGGCATGATGCCGCAAATGATGGCGATCGGCAGCACATAAAAGCCGATGACCCGCCATATCGTCGTTTGGATCACCCGCGGCAGCACCCGGTCGGCGTCTTTCATCTCCGTCACCGCTACGCCGATCAGCTCGGCTCCGCCGTATGAAAACATGACGACAAGCAAGGCGCTGATCATGCCGACGATCCCATGCGGAAACCAGTCGTCGTACGTCGCATAACGGCTCCATGGGTTTCCGTCCGCTCCTTCAATCACGCCGAACCACATGCCGGCCCCAAGCAAGATGAACACAGCTAGCGCCGCCACTTTCAACCCGGCGAGCCAAAATTCTGCTTCCCCATAGTAGCGAACCGGAAACAAGTTCAGCGCGATGATAAACAGCGCGCAGCTAAGAGCGAGCAGCCAAAGCGGCACCGCCGGCATCCAATAGCGCAAAAAACTGCCTGCCGCCAGCAGCTCGACGACCGTGACCAACGTCCAGTTCGCCCAATACAGCCACCCGACGAGAAACGACCAGCGAAAGCCGAATGCCCGGCGGATCAAATGTTGAACGTTTTCGCCCGGATAGGCGATGGCCATCTCCGCTAAGGCGGCCATAATGAGAAACAACAGCGCGCCGCCGAGAAGATACGTAAGAACAACGCTCGGTCCGGCCATGTGAATCGTATCAGAGCTCCCTTTGAAAATGCCCGTGCCGATCATGCCGCCGAGCGCCATTAGCTGCACATGGCGGGGCAACAGCCCTTTTTGCAATGAGGGGCGGGAATGGTTCATACAGACACAACCTTTCTGACACAAAGCTCATTCTATGATGCGCTTTTTTACTTTGCTGCTTTTTTGCTTTTATGTAGTTAAGTAAAAAAGATAGTTTTAGAATATAATAGTTTTGTTTTTCTGTCAATGGTTCGCGAAAAAACACGTCGTCAATGTGGAAATGTTTTGTTATACTGGAAACAGGCTTTGAACTTGCGAAAAGGAGATTGGTAAGATGCTTGGCAACAGCGGTAAACTGATTTCGGAAAAAGCCATCACCGTGTGGCGGTGGACCGGAGCGTTGGGGGCATTGGTTTCCGGCGCCGTCATTGTTGGAATGGCGTGGATACTGGCGCGCTTTCATGCCCCAAAATGGTGTTTGGGGATGTTAGCCGGCATCTGGTTGATTGAAGTGGTCTTAGGGGTGGGATGGGTGCCTGTGCTTCGCCAGCGCCGTTGGCGTTACGCCATTCGCGAAGAAGAAATCGACATCGAGCGCGGGGTCTGGTCGACGAAGCGAACGCTTATTCCGATGACCCGTGTTCAGTATGTCGATGTGCGGCAAGGCCCGCTCCTGAAGCGGTATGGACTGGCTTCCATCGCTGTGTTTACGGCCGCGGCTGCTCATGAGATTCCCGCGCTGCCGGCGGACGAAGCCGAACAGCTTTGCCGTTTGATCGCCGAGTGGGCGAAGGTGGCGGATGACAATGACGCGTAAAACAAAACGCCGCCTCCATCCGATTGCCATTATGGCCGGGGTGGGAAAAGAATTGAAAAATATGATTGCTCCTCTTCTTGTCATCGTGGTAGCCGGCAGTCGCCATGGGTTTTCGTGGAACGATATTCTTGTGTCGTTGGCCGCCCTCATCTATACGCTCGTCATGGGCGTTCTTTCTTGGGTTCGTTTTACATATGAGTGGGATGACCGTTGCTTGGTCGTTGAAGAAGGCGTGTTTGTCCGCAAAAAACGTTCCATTCCGTTGGAGCGCATTCACGGAATTTCCATAACGGAAGGAATCTGGCAGCGCATCGCTGGAGTGGTTCAAGTACACGTAGAAACGCCGGGGAATGTTCCGGGAGAAGCAGAGGTCATTCTTCGCGCCATCGCCCGAAAAGAAGCTCGCGCTCTGCAACAATGCGTGGAACGAGCGAAAAACAGGAATGGACACGTCAATGAGCTGGAAACAGCCGCCCATCGCCCGCCGTCCCCGTTGTTTACGTTAACGATGAAAGAAATTTGGATCGCCTCATTGACAAGCGGCGGGGCGCTCGGCGTGGTCGCCGCTTTATGTGCGTTTTTGTCGCAATTTAGCGACTTTATTCCTTATGAGGCGCTTGTCCGTGATATTCAGTCAACATGGAACGGACACGGACGGTGGTATATTGCTTTATTGATCTTGTCAATTCTCTTGGCCGCCTATGGGGTAGCCATCGTGCAAAATATGATCCGGTACGCTTCGTTTGTCGTGCGGAAACAAGAAGATACCATTGTGATTGCTCGCGGATGGTTGGAACGAAAAGCAGTGTCTGTCCCTGTTGACCGCGTCCAAGGTGTCGTCATTCATGAGAGTTGGCTGCGACGTTTTTTCGGATACGCCTCTGTATCCATTATTCATGCCGGCGGGGCGCTTGATGGCGGACCATCAGGGGAAGTCGTTCTTTGTCCGCTGGTCAAAAAGCATCGCATCGTACCGATTGTTCAGGCTTGTTTGCCCGAGTATCGCCTCGATGTGCCACTTTCGCCGCTCCCTCGGCGGGCAAAAAGCCGCTACATGCTTCGCCCGCTTTATTGGTTGACGATTCCAGTTGGAATGGTCGCGTATATGGAGCGTCCGTGGGGAGCGGTCCTGTTGCTTGTGCTGCCGCTCGCCGCATGGATCGGGGCGCGGCGCTACCGAGCCGCCGGCTGGGCGCTTTCTTCGAAGCAGCTGTCTCTCCGCAACGGCTGGTTTCGGCGAACGACCGTGCATTTGTTCAAGCGCCACGTCCAATCGTTGGAAATCGAAACGACATGGTGGCAACGAAAAAAACAGTTGGCGACGATCTCGGCTTCCGTCATGCCGATCGGCACCTACTCCCGTGTCGTGGATGTGGATGAAGAAGATGCCGCTTCGATCTATCGCTGGCTGCAAAGGGAAAGGGGCAACGAAACGTAATGAAAGCCTTTCTTCATGCGTTCATTTTTGCGTTTGGGCCCATTTTGCGGCAGCGTGCATTTTTCGTATCACGGGTTTGCTTTGAGGGGTTGTTTGGCCGCCTTGATGGCAGCGGGGAGGGCTGCGGTGGATGAACCGGATTTCCACGCTCGTAATCTGGGGAGTGGCCGGATACATGCTCGTTGGGTTGTTTCACGGCTAGGCTCCTGCGGTCTGCATGATGTTTCCTTTGCATGGCTGGCAGAGGAAACTGTGAACATTCTAACCTCCTAAACCGCCCCTGTTGGGCGCCAAAAGACTTTCCGCTTGTAGAAAAAGGGGCTGTTTCTCGAGAACAAACGATCTGGTACAGAAAAAAGGGGGAAGGACATGGCAACAGAACATGAATTCCGCCGACGGATCATCGAAAAGTTCCATGGGCAGCGCGATCTGCCCTCCACCCGGGGACGAAAATCACCGCTCGCCGGCGTGGGGTTTTTACAAAAAGAAGATTGATGTTTTGCGGCAAAGTTGAAGAGGCGGGGAGTGTCCCAGCCTCTCATCTTAACTATTGCAATATTTTAGCCTTTTTGAGCAAGGATAAAAGGCGCCATTTGTTACTTTTGTTGTCTTCTTCATTTAGCTGTTCGTTCTCGTCAGTGATACTCTCCTGTCGAGCCGTTTCGATGTTAGGGAGAGGATGACTTGGGAGAAGAGAATCGGCGCTTGTATGGGCGAGCTCAACTGACTCTTGTGCTGAAAAAGCGGATGCATGCACGCTATTGGGATTAGGTTCCGGTTGAGCAATAGGATCGGCCGATTGATTTGGCCATAGGTTGGACTCATTTTGCTTGTTTTTGAATCCTTCCTGTGATTCGACTTCTTGATGGTGTGCCTGTCTCGCTTCCGGTTGTGTCTGGATAGTTGCAATGTTTTTTTCTGCTTGGTTTTCGTTTTCTTCATTATTGATTCGGAGTCTGACGCTGGCGGGTTTCCAGTCATCCGGCCGCCCTTCTTCCCATTCCGATGAATCCTCCTCTTGGATCATTACATCGTTGAGTTCCCAGACAGACTCGATCCCATTCTGATCATCGATGAAAAAGTAACGGGCCAAATATTCATGAAGTGTATCGATGGATGACGCTGCTAAGATGGCTGGATTGGAAGACTTGTCATCATCCTCTTCCGACGGTTTCTGCCGAGAGGGCTGGCGATGGTGATGAGAAGGATGGGATTCAATTCGTACTCGTTTAATCTGACTCGATTTCTGAGGGGATAGATGGGCCGTTGGCGGATGGAGTAAATGATGCTCTTTCTTTTTTGTAGGTGAGACAACGATTTGTTGTTTCGTTTCATCAATGAATTGCTGCAATTTTAAAAAACTGTTGGCTGTTGACATAGAATTGTCTGCATTCTTTCTAACGTCTGTCTGTTTCTGAGAGTCAGACGTTTTCATTGGTTTCTCATCACAGGGTGCTTCATGTTGGGACATAAGCAAGTGCACCGCTTGTGATAACAAAGCCTTTAATTCATCCATTTCTTTGTCCGAAGACTCTTTGATATTCAGGCTCCATTGTTCTGTAAGATCGGAAATTTGTTTGGATAGGTGGTCAATTTCCTTTGAGAAGCGGGAGGTCTTTTCTAGAATGGATTCCAGTTCAACTTCTTGATTTAAAATATGTTTTTGTAACACCAGAAGGTCTTTTTGCTTCTCTCGCGCCAGTTCAGACAACTTTTCCTCGATGCTTTGCAGTTTCTTGATTAATGTGCACACTTCCTCTTTTAGTTCATCTGTTTCCCGTTTTTGCGTGAACCAAGCTTTTTTTAGTTCTTCAACGTCTCGCCAAATTTTATCGTTATTTTCTTTCAAAAAACCGTAATCTGTTTCCATCGTCTCGATCCTTTCTATGCAAGATGTAAATGATTGTAAGGTGGATTGGAACGAAAGACATTCCTCTACCCATGAGCGTTGGGCAGAGAGTTCATGTTCAAGCGACCGCCGTTGTTCCTCCATGCTGGTTTTTTCCTTTTCCCATTCGGCTTGTTTTTGCCTCAACACTTCTGCCTCTGCCATTAAAGATTCCATTTTTTGTTCATAAGCTTGGGCCTGTTTATGCAAGTGCACTTTCTCTTCTCTTAATTGTCCCACTTCATCGCGCAATGAGCGGTTTTCTTGCTCCAGTCTTTCCAACGCGGTTGAGAGCCGTTCGATCTCAGCGTTTTGCATGGATAGTGCATCCTGATAATACTGGCATTTCTCGTTCAGCTGGTTATTTTCCATTATGAGCTGGTTGATTTGCTCGTTCAGGCGGTCAAGTTGTTGATTCGATCCTAGTGAAGCGAGCAGGGCTTTGTATTTTCTGAGTTCAGATTTTAGGTGGATGATTTTTTGTTCTAATTGAACGGTTTTATCCTCTCTGCCCATCCCTTCACCCCCTTCCTTCTTCTGTTTTTTGGGAAAAACGCCCGTTCCTTAATCAATTATATGCAAAACAGCTCTAATGATGACATAATGTCTTTTGGGTAATAATTTAATAAATGGGCTATAATACCATAACGATATTTATTTAGAAACATACTATAGAGTAGCCTGAAAAAATGAATGAAAGGAAGGTTATTGTGTATGCCCATTAATTTAGAGCAATTTGCTCAACAATTTGATCGCGAATGTATCCAAGTTTGTAAGGTATACGACTGGACGACACACGTCGTGCAACTCACTCAAGATATTACCTTTACTTTCCCAGCTGGTTCGCTGACGGGTATTACTGTCTCTCAGGTGAACTGTTCCTTAACCCTCTTAGAATGTACAGAAGATGCTCCACGACGCGATATTGAGTGCGTGGTGGGGGATCAACCGGTCACATTGCAGGTGGTTACATTAAGCAAAACCATTCAAGTTGTTTTAGAAGTGGTGGGAACCAATGCAGTTGGCACTCAAGTCACGGTGTTAAGCAACCCGGCATTGATCACAACCAGCGAAGAAGTAATTCTTTGTGCTCCAGAAGGCACAACGGTGTGTTGCAATGCTACGCAAAATACATTTAATATTTGCCGTGTCGGTGCCTTTACCCAAAATGGAGATACCATCACAGCCACTATTTCAGTAAGAATTTGCCAAAGTATTGTAGTGACCTTTGAAGTCATTTTAGAAGTGGCCGCAAGATTCTGCCAGCCTCGTCCGGAAATCATCTGCGAAGAAGAATGTCCTGTGGATGTCTTCCCGCCGCAATGCCCAGCTGTCTTTCCAACGATGATGTAAACAGATGGTTTCTTTTGTCCCACAAAAAAGAGGAGATCACTCCTCTTTTTTTATACATATAACATTAATAAAAGGATCGTTACACACAAAAAGTTTCATGCTCCATTTTTGCTCTCCATTTAGACATGAGAATAGGCAGTGTACACATTGATGGAAAAGGGGGAATAAGATGAGCAGTGTAGCGGAAATGGAAAGTAAAATCCAGGCCATCGAGAAGGAGCTCCATCTTGTCAAACAAACGTTAAAAGAGATGAAAAATTTGCCTCAACAGAACAAGCATGATGGAATTCAAGCCATTTGTTATTTCACGTATTCATTATTGCTTCCGAAAGCAAAGGGACATAAAGGGACGGTCGCGGCGAACTTCATCATTCGCAATATGGGTTCGAACCCGTTGGACCATCCTTTCATCTGCTTACGGGTCACCCCAAAGGAACGCATCGCTTTGTCAGCAAAATTAGGGGAAGGGATTCAGTATGACCAACGTATTAATCCGTTAGTAATGGAATCGTGGAACTATATGAGTGAACAGGCGGAGCAAATGGTGGAAGAGAAAGGGGAGTTTTGGTTAAAGCCGACTCGAGCATCACGAATTGAACCGGGGCAAAGCCTTTCATTTTCTAATTTCCAATTCCAACTCGAAATGGGGGAAGGACCAATGACCTACAAAATGGAAGGCTTCTTCTTCTGCCAACAGTTTCCCCAAGGGGTTCGAGCATTGAATCATATTATCATTCATCTTTGACTTGCTCCATCTTACACGGCAGGGCCGATTTGGCTGCCTTGATTGATTCGTGTTCCATAAATTGTTCGGAGCAATAAAGCAAAATCAAGGGGCTGACCCAAAAGGTCGCCTTCTTTCAAGACAGGCACAACATACCGTGTATCGTGCGGCGGAAGCAGTCAGTACGTATATATAGCGACGAAAGAGGGCGTCCCGGTCCTTTTGGGACACCCTCCTTTTTAATTCGTTATGCGTTTCTGACGACAAGAGCATTCAAGGCGCGAGTTTCAGCTGTGATGCTGCTTAACAAAGTCGATAGAATTGCACCGTTCGTTTCAATAACAATACGATACACATGCGTGCCCACGCCTGGTGTATCAACCCATGTCAAGTTCGGGAACAGCGTCGTGTTGGCGGCAGCTGTTAATACAGGAAGCAGAGATTCGACATCAAGCGATGCAATAGGCGTAAAGGCTCCCCCGTTCGTTGAACGTTCTAAGCGATAGGTGATGCCTGTCAAGGTTACGCCTGCTATGATAGCTAATACGGCCAATTCCAATTCAACCATCGAATCAAGTTTGACACGATCACCGCTGAGGGTCGTAATGGGCTGCAAACGAAGCACTTCTGTGACGGCTGTTCCTGTTAAGGGGATGGTAACGGGCAGATCCGTTGAGGACTGCGTAAAAAACAACTGCGGGAATAATCCACCATTGCACACACAAACCATTCATCTATCATCCTTTCCCAATAGTTTATATTTGGTACTAATGTATTAAATGATCATTTGTAGAAAAATGATTCGGATGAATAACTATTTTTCGACGAATTTCATGTAAATTGGGATAATAACCAATTAGAAGAGAAGATGATAGGCGGATCTTCAGGAGAAGAGGATTGACAGACACCTTCTTAATCATGATGTGCTTTCCTTCAATATTCAATGCGCTCTCATCGCTTTTGTATGGTTTGATTTATCTTATTGAATTGGGCTTAGAATAGCTTGTATGATTGCCCTTGTCCATGTGTCATTGGTCGACTCTTGAAAAAAGGGGGCGTTCATAAACAGCGCTCAGGTCGGGTATACTAACCAGCGGCAATCGATGGATAGAACGGAGGAACATTGTTATGACCGTTGTCCGGCTCGGCTATGCCGCTATGAGCGTGCATGTCCCTCATTGCTCTCCCTCTCAAACGATGACCGCGGCGCAGTTTCGCGCCATTCGCGATCGCGAGGCAGCGATTCGCAAGCTTGAGCGGATCGCCATCTCCAATGTCGAAAACTGCCTTCGCTTGCTCAAACATAACAAGGCGCATGACATCCGCTTTTTCCGCCTCAGCTCGCGGCTTATTCCGCTTGCCAATCATCCAGAGCTAGACGGGTGGGATTATCTCGCTCCCATCCGTGAAGCGTTGCGATCGATCGCGCTGTTTTTGCGTGAGTATCCGATGCGGCTTGATTTCCACCCCGAGCATTTTGTTGTGCTCAATTCCCCTGATGCCGATGTGTTCCGCGCTTCATTGCGCACGCTGCATCTGCATCGAGAACTGTTGCGCGGAATGGGGATTGACGCAGAACACCGCTGCGTGCTCCACCTTGGCGGCGGGTATGGCGACAAAGAAAAGGCGTTGGAGCAGCTGATCCATAATTGGGCGTACATCCCCATCTCGTTGCAGCGAATGATCATGTTTGAAAATGATGATACGGTGTTTACGCTGCGCGATGCTCTCTATGCATGCGAAAAACTCGGCGTGCCGCTCGTTTTTGATTTGCACCACCATCTCGCCAATCACGACGAAGAAGACTGGCGGCCAGACTGGGAACGGATCGTGGCGACATGGCGCCACTCGCCGCTGCCGATGAAAATGCATCTCTCAAGCCCAAAGAGCGACAGACAGTTCCGCGCCCATCACGATTTTGTCGATGCTGAGATGTTCATCCGCTTTTTGCGGGAAATCAAAGGCACCGTCCGGCAGCTTGACTGCATGATTGAAGCGAAACAAAAAGATGAGGCGTTGTTTCAGCTTGTGCGCGACCTCAAGCGCTATGATGAAATTGAGTGGATGGACGGAGCGAGCTTTTATGTGAAGTGACAGGGATCGTGACGATCATCATCCAGACCGCGAGCCATACGCACTTTTGTCAATACTTAAATTTCCTTTATTGAGAATGGTTCATCTTCATGGAATGGGATGGTGTGGTCAAATATATATAAATTGAAATTTTGTTTTACATCCCGCTGATTACTCGACTCGTTCTATCATAATGAACTTGTACTTAGATGAAACGCGCAACGAAAAATCGGAAAATCCTTATTGCAACTTATATAGAAAGATTTTATACTAAAAAATACTTTTTACACTTTACTATTAAATATTAATTTATTATAATTTTAATGTAATAGTAATTATCAATATCGGTTGCCAAAACAACCGTGAGGAAGACAATTTGAACAGGAAGGGGAAGAGAAGATGGAACATCAACACCCACAACAAGCTTCAAAATGCCCATACCACGGGAGCATCACCAATCAATCTTCCAATCGGACAACGAACAAAGACTGGTGGCCGAATCAGCTGAATGTAAGCATTCTTCACCAGCATGACCGGAAGACGAACCCTCATGATGAAGATTTTGATTACGCGCAAGAATTTGCAAAGCTGGACTACTGGGCGTTAAAAGAAGATTTGCGGAAACTGATGACCGAAAGCCAAGACTGGTGGCCGGCCGACTATGGCCATTACGGGCCGTTAATGATCCGCATGGCTTGGCATTCGGCAGGGACGTATCGCATCGGCGACGGCCGCGGCGGCGCGTCGACAGGCACGCAGCGTTTTGCGCCGTTAAACAGCTGGCCGGACAACGCCAACTTGGATAAAGCGCGCCGGCTGTTATGGCCGATCAAAAAGAAATACGGAAACAAAATCTCTTGGGCTGATTTGTTCATTTTGGCGGGCAATGTCGCCATTGAATCGATGGGTGGAAAAACGATCGGGTTTGGCGGCGGCCGCGTTGACGTCTGGCATCCAGAAGAAGACGTGTATTGGGGATCGGAAAAAGAGTGGCTCGCCTCTGAACGCTATTCCGGCGATCGCGAGCTCGAAAACCCGCTCGCCGCGGTGCAAATGGGGTTAATCTACGTCAACCCAGAAGGGCCGGACGGCAAGCCGGATCCGAAAGCAGCGGCGCGCGATATCCGCGAGACGTTCCGCCGCATGGGGATGAACGATGAAGAAACGGTCGCCTTGATCGCCGGCGGTCATACGTTCGGAAAAGCGCACGGCGCCGGCCCGGCCACGCACGTCGGTCCTGAGCCGGAAGCCGCCCCGATTGAAGCGCAAGGGCTGGGATGGATCAGCTCTTACGGAAAAGGGAAAGGGAGCGATGCAATCACAAGCGGCATTGAAGGCGCTTGGACGCCGACGCCAACCCAGTGGGATATGTCGTACTTTGACATGCTGTTTGGCTATGACTGGTGGCTGACGAAAAGCCCGGCCGGAGCTTGGCAATGGATGGCGGTCGACCCGGATGAAAACGACTTGGCCCCGGATGCCGAGAACCCGTCGAAAAAAGTGCCGACGATGATGATGACGACCGATTTGGCGCTGCGGTTTGACCCGGAATACGAAAAAATCGCCCGCCGGTTCCACCAAAACCCGGAAGAATTCGCCGAGGCGTTCGCCCGGGCGTGGTTCAAGCTCACCCATAGAGATATGGGGCCGAAAACGAGATATCTCGGTCCGGAAGTTCCGGAAGAAGACTTCATTTGGCAAGACCCGATTCCAGAAGTCGATTACGAACTGACGGAAGCGGAAATCGAAGAAATCAAAGCGAAAATTTTGAACTCCGGGCTGACCGTCAGCGAGTTGGTCAAAACGGCTTGGGCCTCAGCCAGCACGTTCCGCCATTCCGACAAGCGCGGCGGAGCCAACGGCGCCCGCATCCGTCTCGCCCCACAAAAAGACTGGGAAGTGAACGAACCGGAGCGGCTCGCCAACGTGCTGTCCGTCTACGAGGACATCCAACGTGAACTGCCGAAAAAAGTAAGCATCGCCGACTTGATCGTCCTTGGTGGCAGCGCTGCGGTCGAAAAAGCGGCCCGCGACGCTGGTTTTGATGTCAAAGTGCCATTTTTCCCTGGCCGCGGCGATGCGACGCAAGAACAAACGGACGTCGAAAGCTTTGCCGTATTAGAACCGTTTGCGGACGGCTTCCGCAACTATCAAAAGCAAGAATACAGCGTCCCGCCGGAAGAACTGCTCATCGACAAAGCGCAGCTCCTTGGGCTGACGGGTCCAGAAATGACGGTCTTAATTGGCGGCTTGCGCGTGTTGGGCGCGAACTATCGCGATTTGCCCCACGGCGTGTTTACCGACCGCATCGGGGTGCTGACCAACGACTTCTTCGTCAACCTGTTGGATATGGACTATGAATGGGTGCCGACCGACGGCGGCATTTACGAAATCCGCGACCGGAAAACCGGCCAAGTGCGGTGGACAGCGACCCGGGTCGATCTCATTTTCGGATCGAACTCCATCCTCCGCTCTTACGCCGAATTTTACGCTCAAGACGACAACCAAGAAAAATTCGTCCGCGATTTCATCAACGCGTGGGTGAAAATCATGAACGCCGACCGCTTCGATCTGGTGAAAAAAGCAAGAGAATCAGTCGCCACTCGCTAATGAAAACAAGGCAGGGGGAGAGGATTCCCTCTGCCTTGTTTTTGCGGCATACAAAACCGCTCGATCGGCAGCGCCGCTCTCCCGACCGGAAAAACCGATGGGGGAAGGGCTGGAGGAAATATGGTGAAATATGATAAAATGATACGAATGAGTCGATCAAAACGATCATCGATATAGGGGGGACAGCCTTTTATGAAGATACGCCAATGTTCTAGAGCCGTGATCATCAATGAACGGAATGAAATTCTTCTTCAGCGATTTGAATTTCGCGATGTGGTAGGAAACAAGGTGTTATGGGTGACTCCAGGGGGAGGGATTGAAGAAAATGAGACCCCGGCGGAAGCGTTAAAAAGAGAGTTATACGAAGAACTAGGCATTGTTGTCGACCTTGTCGGCGAACCCCTATTTCAACTCGATGTATGGATCGATGGGAAACAAGGTCCTTTTGTTAGTCGAGAGATTTATTACAAAATCACGATTCCATCGGATACGAGATTATCGTTCGAAAATATGACGAAAGACGAAAAGGATGCATGGCAACAGGTAAAATGGTGGAGCAAGGAAGAATTGCAGAGCATCGATGATTTTGCGCCGCGTGAGATATTGAATTACATATAAGAACCGATCAGCTGTGGGGGCCGCTTCAACCTGTCTTTTCGTTATACGTAGCTTCCTATTTTTCCGTTCTTCCTCGCCCAGTTCCATTGTTGTCTTAAGACGAATGAGCCGATGGCGAGCCACAATAGCGAGACGCCGAACGCGGGAAAGAACGCGCGCCATCCTGCGCTCATTCCTTGTACAGCCCAAGAAAGAGGAGAAAGGGCGTTGAGAATATGAAAGGCGGCTGGTAATCGATTCGAAGATAGAAAAAACCCGGAGAAGATTAATAAATAGTAAAGAAGCACTTCAGTAACGGCCCCGACTTGCTTTAAGCGGAGTGACAGTCCTAAAATGAACACGCCGATCCCCGTCATGCCGATGAGACTCACTCCACCAAATACGACGATTTCCGTTACGATGGACAATGCTCCCGAAACAATTTCGGAAAATCCAATGATCAAGGCGGCACAAAGGAAAAAAAGCGCCACCCATGCGAACGACAACGCGACTTCCGCGACCACCACGCCGATCAAAATTTGCCATGGAGGAGTCTTCGTTGAAAGCACTTGCTCTGCGGTGCCGAGATACGCTTCTTCGATTGCGCTGTTGCCAAGCTTTGCGATCAAATGAGCGCTTAAGTACCAAAGGCTGAAACCGGCTAGCTTGACCGCCGCCTCTTTTCCCGTCTGGATGGGGCTTGCGTACAGCGTACCGAAAAAAAAGACAAATTTAATAATCAGCCCAACAGTAAAATCGAACCAATATCGGCGATACTCTGCTCTTTTTTTCAAAAACGACGCCGATACAACACGAAAAATTTGCCGGAGCAATCAACCCACCTCCCTAGACGACATGGCGGATTTGCCGAATCAAAGAAGACTTGATTTTGTAAGGTTTGTCTATTTTTGTTTGGTTGTCAATGGATGTTCGTGAATTTGCGCATCGACAGTATCTGAAAAACAATACTGCAAAGCGGCCTCCATTATTCAATCACCAACCTCTTGGGAGAATTGATAGGAACGAATCGCCGCTAAAAAATGAGTTTCCAAGTCAGCTGGAGTTGAAAAATGTTCCTTTGTTCCCCGCCAAATGATGGTTCCATCTTTGATAAATACAAATTGATTTCCAACGGCGTGGGCAAACGGAATGTCGTGGGTCGTAATGAGGACGGCGTTCCACCAGTTGTGTTTTTCCGTCAACAGCGCTCGAATATGATGCTGCGACTCAACATCAAGGCCAAGAGTCGGTTCATCAAGGAACAAAAACGGCGCTCCTTTCATTAAGGCGATCGCAAACGCCAATTTTTGTTTCATCCCTCGCGAAAGGGATTGGGCCAGACGATCCGCGTAGGGGGTCAGATTCAACATGGCCATGATTTGTTCGGCCCGTCGCTTCGCTTCGTAACGGCTCCGCTTGTTTAGCAAACCAAAATACAAGAGATTGTCAAAAACATTTAAATATGAATAGGAGTTGTCGGCTTCTTCAAACACGACCGCAATCGACTCGCGCGCCCCATTCGGATTGCGGACAACATCCACCCCATTTACGTAAATACGGCCGCTGTCCGGTGCAGTAAGCCCGATGATGCACTTTATTAAGGTCGTCTTCCCAGCCCCATTTGGCCCTAAAAGAATGAGCCGATCTCCGTTATTCAGCTCGAGAGAGAGATCGCGCAACACGTGGCGATGAGGCGGATAGATTTTGTTGACATTTTGCACGACGATCATCTTTACCCAATCCTTTCAACTGAATAAACGAAAAGGTCTTTAGTAGCCTGTCTCTGCGTGGAGCTATACAAAGCTTGATTTTCCGTTTTTGGTTATAATTATAAAATAAAAAAGAAGAATGTAAATATTGAAAAATGATCACCTCTATCTGCGTGAGCAATGAATCCACTAAAGGGGGCGGTGGTTTCGTCCAAAATCGTGATGTTCCATTTGTTTCTCAGTTAAAATAGTCGGGCGAACTCAACCTTCTTTTTTGGCGAGATGCCGCTGATTTGCTCGTGGCAGCCGTTTCCGAAGCAGATATGATGGCGATGGATCGAGAATGGGTTCGTCTGACAAAAAAGGCTAAGCAGTTGGCGGGTACGCCTGTGGATCATCCAGAGGTAGAAGCATTGATGGAACAGTATATGAATGCCACATTGACCTTTGTTGGTCCTGATACGATGCAAATGCTCGGGCGACTAGAACAAGTGGAAGAGATGGTTCGGGAGGCGGAAACATGCAATTGGATGCCATCTCCTTTTACAAAAGAAGAAGAACAATGGCTCCATCAAGCTATGGAGCACTACATGGTCAAAAAAGGACTGATTGAATAAAAGGTAACAACATCGGCCCGCCACGATTCAGCTGGGCCGATTCTGTTATTTCCCCTGAAGCACCCGCTTCCAATTTTCTGACACCGTCTCATAAAATCCGTGCGCATCATCGACTGTCACATATAGTTTTCGCACCGTGTTTTTCCGCCCCAACAGCCCGATTACTTCCACCGGCTGCCGCAAGCGGATTTCCAGTTTCGGCTCTTCGTCAAAAAAGCCTAATAGCGCAACCGAATAGGCATCGGTTTCTTTCTTTCGCTTTGGTTTTTGGGTCACGTCCCATGTGATCTCTTCTATATTGGCGTACTCCAGCTCTACAAAGCTGCGGATTCCTAATTGGATATGGATTCGGTCAGGCGCCAGAATAATCGGAGACAGCGTAATCGCCCGATAGTCGGCGATCAGAACGAGCAGGAAATACACATCAAAAAACGTCACTATCCAAGCGGCTACTTCGCTCCACTGCATGACGAGCCAATGAACGCCGACGATTTCGATGAGCATCGCATGCACGAGCATCAAAAAGACACCGAAATATTCCGTTTTCTTATGATAGCTGTAAGTTGGATACGGCAGCGGCAGATGACGCCTTTTTTTGCGATACGTTAAGTAATACAACGCGGCGATCTCTGTGATCATGATCCGAAGCAAAAAGACAGGGCGCCTGAACACCGCTTCAATGGCATGGGTATAAGTGCTTAAAAAATAGAAATGTTTCGTTTTCTTAACGCGAAAGGTGCGAATAAAGGCTCTGAGGTTTCGGATGATAGACCAAGCGATCCATAATTCGATTACAATGAACAAACTTTCAATGACGAAAAAAACGTATTTGATAAAATGGTATTGTTCACGAAGCGGAGGGGGAATGATCACATACACGATTATTAGCCCAAATGCGGCTACGCTAACGCACGCTTTCCATGAACGCTTGATCCGACCGATCGTCATTCGATAAACAACGGCTAAATACAGCGGAAAAACGATGGTAAGCGACAATAAAACAGACGTATGTTCTAAAGCATGACCATGTTTTCGCACCGCTAGATAAAGAGCAGACGGAGCGAACAGAGACGCCGCTATAAACTGCATATAACGACTGTTTCGTATTCGATTCATCAGATTCCTCTCCCTTATTAGTTTAATAAAATTAATTATTAAATAAACTTAAATATTCGACAGACCTTCCCCAATGGAGAAGGGTTACGACCGATGCGCCTCTATGATGATGGTATAGAGCTTATCGTTAATTTCTTTCAGCTTTTCCAAATCATCACGCTGAAGTTTTCCATAATATTTTTCCATTAAGCGCAATTCGACTTCGCCCATTTTGTCATGATATGTTTGACCCGCTTGATCTAAACGGACGATGATTTCACGGCGGTCGGTTGGATTGATGTCTCGACGAACATACGCTTTTTCCTCCAGCTTTCGAACGAGCTGGCTGGCGGCGCTTGGAGTTATGGAAAAGAACTGGGCGATTTCGTTGATCGTCATGGTTTGATGCCTCAATATCTCCAGCAGCATCACTTGCCTTTGGGTTAGCTCTTGATACTCAGTGCTGAGCATGGCGCGAATCTCTTGCAATAAAAACGCGGTCACCGCATCGTTTTTTTCTTTAATGGCCTGATACAATGCTTTTAAATCGTCCATCGGACATCCCTTTCTTGATGATAAGTCTACCTATATTATAAACCATTTTAAATATTTAAGTAAAATTAAATTTTAACATAGGGTGAAGAAACGGAGCCGTCCTTTCTGTTTTTTCTTGATCTGTTCAATTCAACCATATAGAGTATTGTGTAGAGGGCAAAATCTAGAAGAAGGGGACTGCAGATGGAACATCGAAAGAACATCGTTGTCGTTTTGAAAGGGTTGATCTTACATAAAGGGACCGTGCTAATCGTCCAGCGCGCGCCTCATGATGAAGTGGGCGGCGGAACATGGGAGCTGGTCGGAGGGGGGATGCGCTTTGGTGAGGAGTTAGAAGCTGCGCTCATTCGTGAAATTGAAGAAGAAGTTGGGTTGACGGTGACGGTGGAGAAAGTTTTATACGCTGCGACGTTCCAAACCCATCCGACGCGGCAAGTCGTCATCTTGACGTATTTATGCACAAGCGAGCAGCACGAGGTCATCCTTTCGAAAGAACATATCCACTATTGCTGGGCGACAAAGGATGAAGCGCGTCAACTGCTGCCTCCGGCGATTGTATACGATTTTGAAAAAAACGGCGTGTTTTCGTTAGCGGAATGGAGGTAAAGAATGCTTCAGAAAAAATGGATTGGGGGTCGCTCGTTCGCTCGCGTTGCTTGCGGCCTTTGTTAGTGAGGTCTTTTTCTTCGTGAAATCTTTAGCGGCCAAAAGCGATTCGCATAAAAGCATGGAGCGGATTGAAGAGAAGTTTCCATCTATCGAAAAACAGATAACAAAGGCAAAAGAAGGCAGTTCTCAAAAAACATTAAATGAGTGTCGTTTAACTGCGCTAAAACTCGCAATCGAATCTTTGGAGAATCGTCGCGTTACAGTTAGCGAAATTGGCTCATTTACGGTATATAATTATAAAAAACGAAATGGAGTGAAGGAGCGATGACGACTCCGGAGTTTTCAAATCACAACTATACATATGAAGATTATCTCAAATGGGACGGACAATGGGAATTGATTGATGGCGTGCCATATAGCATGGCTCCTTCTCCTTCGTTTGCTCATCAGTATATGGTTGGTGAGTTGTATGCGGCATTGCGGGATTATTTTCAACAACAACGATGTGTAGTGGTCATGGCCCCATTTGATGTCATATTCGCTTCAAGCCTTGATGACAAATCCGCGAAAAATGTAGTGCAGCCCGATATTTCTGTTATTTGTAACCGAGAGAAAATAACAGAAAAGGGATGCGTGGGAGCCCCTGATTTAATCGTAGAAGTGTTGTCTCCGAGTACGGCGTTAAAAGACCGAAATGAAAAATACAAATTGTATCAACGGTTTGAAGTAAAAGAGTACTGGATGGTTGATCCGTTGCATCGAACCGTGGAGGTGTACGGGTGGCATAACGGAGCATATGAAAAAAGGGAAGTATTTGGAGAACGAGATGTACTCGTTTCTTTTCTGTATCCAGATTTAAAGGTTTGCCTCCATGATGTGTTTCAGCGGTTATTATAAACAACGCGAAGCGTCAGCGTAGATGGTGGGAGTATGTCACAAAGTTTCATAAAAATGATGAGAAATCATTTACAACTTCACCGTTTTTGGATACAATTGACTTCGTAACATGATTTCGGAAGGAGGATGAACAACATGAAAGCAATGATGAAACGAGCAACGCGCACAATGGAACAACGAAAAACGATTCGACCTTCCGAGTCTGTTACGGCCATTTTATCTTAAACAGCACAGCGAATGCCGCGGGAAGGAGATCGTTTTTTCCTGCGGCTTTTTTCGGCTGTTGCGCCGCGGGAACTCCAGGGAACCCGCGGCTTTTATTTATGAAAGGGGGTGAGGGACGATGACGATCCATTTGTTGTTTGTGACCATTACCATCGAGCGACGGACATGGACGATGGAGGAAATCAAACAGGAGCAGCTCATCCGGCAAGTGGAAGAAGAAATGACGGACCGAAAATGCTCCGTTTACCGATGGTTTTAAGCTTGCAATCTACAAATTTAAGGGAGGAAGGCAAAATGGAAATGAGATGGACACCGTTCACATTGCCAGCCGGAGAGATGGAGAGCGGTTAGATGATCACTGAACGATAAAGGAGTTGAGTCCATATGTTTTCGGTATTATGGAAGCTTCGTTCGTTTTTCAAGCAACATTGGAAGCGATATGTCATCGCCATTGTCTTTTTAATGTTGGGGGGCCTGTTCGAAACGATTCCGCCCAAGTTGCTAGGAATCGCGATTGACGATATACATTCGGACGGCTTCACCAAGGAGAAGCTGATCGCATATGTCGGAGGGCTCATAGGGCTGACGGTATTCATTTACGGCGTGAACTATATATGGATGTATCAGCTGTTCGGGGGTGCGTTTTTATTAGAGCGAAGCATGCGTTCCCGCTTGATGAAACATTTACTCAACATGACGCCGACGTTTTATGAAAACAATCGCACTGGCGACTTAATGGCGCGGGCGACGAACGACTTAAAAGCGATCGCCAATACGGCCGGATTCGGTATTTTAACGCTCGTTGATTCAAGCACGTTCATGCTCGTCATTTTATTCACGATGGGCCTGTCGATCAGTTGGAAGCTGACGTTTGCGGCGGTGCTGCCGCTGCCTGTGATGGCGGCAGCGATGAATCTGTACGGAAAACAAATTCACGAACGCTTTACAAAAGCGCAAGATGCGTTTGGCGACATGAACGATTATGTGCTCGAGTCAATTTCGGGCGTGCGCGTCATTCGCGCTTATGTACAGGAAAAAGCGGATGAAGCGAGATTTCACGCGCTGACGGAAGACGTGTATCAAAAAAATATGAAAGTCGCGCAAATCGATTCGCTCTTTGATCCAACGATTAAACTGCTAGTGGGCCTGAGCTATTTAATCGGATTAGGGTACGGGGCATACTTAGTGTTCCATCAAGAAATAACGCTCGGCGAACTCGTTTCGTTCAACGTTTATTTAGGTATGATGATTTGGCCGATGTTTGCCATCGGCGAGCTCATGAACGTGATGCAGCGCGGCAACGCTTCTCTCGATCGCGTGAACGAAACGCTCGCCTACGTTCCGGATGTGCAAAACCATCCCGAGCCGCAATCGGTTAAGATCCCCGAATCGATTGTGTTTGATCAAGTCGGGTTTCGCTATCCGTCATCAAGCGTCCCCAATTTAGCGAACATCTCGTTCACGCTTCGGCGCGGGCAAACGCTCGGCATCGTAGGGCGAACAGGGAGCGGGAAAACGACGCTGGTGAAGCAATTGCTGCGGGAGTATCCGCTAGGGACAGGGCACATTACCGTCTCAGGCGTTCCGCTCGAGCGAATTCCAATGGAACAGGTGCGAGGATGGATTGGCTATGTGCCGCAAGACCATGTGCTATTTTCGAAAACGGTGAAAGAAAATATTGTATTCGGACGCAAAGAGGCGGCCGACGAAGAATTCCAGAAAGCGATTGATTTAGCCGCATTCCGCAACGATATCGAAATGCTTCCTGAAGGGCTCGATACGTTAGTCGGGGAAAGAGGGGTTGCGCTATCAGGAGGGCAAAAGCAGCGGCTTTCGATCGCCCGCGCGCTGCTTATGAATCCGGAAATTTTAATTTTAGACGATGCCTTGTCCGCTGTCGATGCGAAAACGGAAGCGGCGATTATGGAAAACATTCGCCGCGAGCGCCGCGGAAAAACGACGATCATCACGACGCATCGTTTATCGGCGATCGAGCATGCCGATTGGATTCTCGTGCTAGATGACGGAAAAGTGATCGAACAAGGCACGCATGAACAACTCCTCGCCCAAAACGGGTGGTATTACGAGCAATGGATCCGCCAACAAGCCGCAGCGACGATAGAAGAAAGCGGGGTGGGTTTATGAACGTCGGAAAACGGCTATTCGCTTATGCCCTTCACTATAAAAACATGATGGTGTTCGCCTTGTGCATGCTGGCGGTTTCGGTGGCTGCCGAACTGACGGGGCCGTTGATCGCCAAACGAGTGATTGACCAGCATATTTTAGGGATCGAGTCTCCGTGGCACGAAGCTTCGAAAGGAAACCATGCCGTGTTTTATCAAGGGAAATGGTATAAGCGGGAGCGCGATTTTGCACAAGGAGAAGAAAAAGGGAAAGAAGTGCGCATTTTGCAAGTCGGGCGGCATTACTATTTTGTCGATCGCGCTGTCGCCTTGGACGGCAACCGCTCTGTCCAAGACGGCGTCCTCACGATTCGCCGCGGGGACGAGTCGGTCTCATATCCAGCCAAAAAGTTGTCCTTTCGAGAGCTCATGCGTTTTTACGAGCCGGACATTGAGCGTATCGTGTCCTTATTAGGTCTGTACATGGCCCTGCTCGTCGCGGCGACCGCGTTTCAATACGGACAGCACTACTACTTGCAGATGGCGGCGAATCGCATTATTCAAAAAATGCGCAAAGACGTCTTCGCGCACATCCAACGCCTGCCGATTCGCTATTTTGATCGTTTACCGGCCGGGAAAATCGTCGCGCGGGTGACGAACGATACGGAAGCGATTCGCGAGCTCTACGTTACGGTATTGGCGACGTTTTTTACAAGTTGCATCTATATCACCGGTATTTTTATCGCGCTGTTTCTTTTGGATGTTCGTTTGGCGGCCGTCTGCCTCCTCCTCTTGCCGATTTTAGCCGTATGGATGAAGGTGTACCGGAAATACGCGTCGAAATACAATCAAATCATTCGGTCGCGCTTAAGCGACATTCATGCGATGATTAACGAGTCGATTCAAGGAATGACCATCATCCAAGCATTTCGCAGACAAAAGGAAACGGAGCGCGAGTTTGACGAGCTGAACCAAGACTATTTCACCTACCAAAATAAGCTTTTGAGTCTAAATGCACTCACATCGCATAACTTAGTCGGCGTGCTCCGCAACGTAGCATTTGTGGCGCTTATTTGGCATTTCGGGGGCGGTTCTTTAAGCGGCCAAGCCATTTCCATGGGTGTGCTGTACGCGTTTGTAGATTATCTCACCCGCTTGTTCCAGCCGGTGACCGAGATGATGAACCAGTTGGCGAACTTGGAACAATCGCTTGTTGCCGCCCAGCGCGTGTTTGCGCTTCTCGATGAGCCCGGCGATGAGGTGTACGAAGGAGACATGCCGCGCTACAAAGGAAACGTCGTGTTTGAGAACGTGTATTTCGGGTATAAGGACGGCGAATATGTGTTAAAAAACATCTCCTTTACGGTCAAGCAAGGAGAGACGGTGGCGCTCGTCGGGCATACCGGCTCCGGGAAAAGTTCGATCATGAATCTATTGTTCCGTTTTTATGACATTCAAAAAGGGCGCATCCTCATCGATGGAGTCGATATTCAAACGATGCCTAAACAAATGTTGCGCAAGCATATGGGGATCGTTTTGCAAGATCCGTTTTTGTTCACCGGCACGATCGCATCCAATGTGAGTTTGCAAGATCCGCGCATTACCCGCAGCACGATCGAAAAAGCGCTTCGCGACATCGGGGCGGAGCAATGGCTCAAAAGCTTGCCGAACGGTTTTGATGAACCGGTCATTGAAAAAGGAAGCACGCTATCGTCCGGGCAGCGCCAGCTCATTTCGTTCGCCCGCGCCTTGGCATTCGATCCGGCCATTTTAGTGCTCGATGAAGCAACCGCCAACATCGATACGGAAACGGAAGCGGTCATTCAGCAAGCGCTCGATGTGCTCAAAAAAGGGCGCACCACGTTTATCATCGCTCACCGTTTATCGACGATTCGAAATGCCGATCAAATTCTCGTGCTAGACCGCGGCACGATCGTCGAACGAGGCACTCATGACGAACTGATGAACAAGAAAGGCAAATATTATCAAATGTATCAACTGCAACAAGGAGAGAAAGACGCGATCAAAGTGGGTTAATCGAGAGGAAGGAAGCCGTCTTGCGCTTCCTTCCGCAACAGAGCGTATGAAAAAGCTATAAGACAGTTTAGCGTAAGAAGGAATTAAAGCTAACTGAGAAGAATTAAGTACTGTACTGTAGATGAGCATTTTTCATTACAATAATTTCCATACCCTAAGAGACAAACAGGGTACCCCTTAGGCGACATGGAGCTGTTTTTTGATCACATCAATGGGAATATCTTGCTTCGCGGCGCCATAGATGAACTCGACGACGCTGTGCCCTTTCCGAGACCGAAGAAGCTCTAGGCCGGAAGAGAGGTCTTGCTGAGATTCGGCGATGCTGTATACACAGGCTAAGAGCACCACGACCCCATACCGTTTCACCGCCCGAACGTGGCGAACACGGTCCACCTGACTTCAGCTGGTCTTTGGCCTGCCGGAAAACGCATTCGATCGACCAGTGTTGGGCATCGTAACGCAAGATGTCTTCGTCACTCAGCTCCCGGTCGGTGCTCAAGACGACATGGAGATGATCCGGTGTCATCGGTTCATCCGCCTTCCAAGCCAGCAGCACCACCGCGTCATCGAGGCCATGGATCGCTCCCTCGTAGCGAT
>NZ_LQYX01000114.1:9349-9987 GCF_001587475.1 Geobacillus sp. B4113_201601 | reverse complement strand
AGTAGCGCTCGATGGCATATGGTTAGCCTATTCGCTGGTCACACTTGGGTTAGTTGAGTTCTAACGCTCAACTAGCGCCACGGGTTTTATTAAATATATGTAAAAGGTTGTAAAACACCAAGTTTAAGATTCTTTATTATATGAATTTACTTATAAGGAGGTTTTAAACATGGAAAACGGAAAAAATTTTAAGGAAAAAAATCAACCTTCTGAGGTTGAGGCTCAAATTACTGTATATTGTGATAAAGATCGTAGCTGCTGTTATAATAACCCATATTGTGAGGGGACTTTTTATTACTTTCCATCAGGCCAGTCCGTACTACAATATTGTGGGTGTTAATAATGTATTAAGTAAATAACTAAAAAGCAAAAATATTATTTTTCAGGGCTGACCCAAAAAGCGATCTCTCCTCAAGAAAGACACAACATATAGTGTGGTAGGGAAGCGGCTGGTGCTTATATATAGCGATGAGAGAGGGTGTCCCAGTCGTTTTGGGACACCCTCCATAGCCATCAAGTGAAGCCTTGGAGCGAGTAGCTCCAAGGCTTCACTCTATATCTTTGGAGGCTGTGACCGTGGGAATATGAAAAGATAGGCATGCCAAATACACCTTCCCTTAATAGAAGGTTTTTTTATT
>NZ_LQYX01000114.1:7118-9219 GCF_001587475.1 Geobacillus sp. B4113_201601 | reverse complement strand
GATATATACATATATTGGGTGGGGACGTCGCGTCACGTACGCGGCCCCTTTTTGTTTGGCCTTCTGTTTCCATTGTCCTTCCTTCTGTTGTTCCTGTTTTTCGGTCAACCGATACACAATGAGTCGCGGTTGATGAACTTTCTTTCCACTGACATACACATCTTCCAGTTCTATGGTTTCTCCGGGTTGCAGCATCGCAAGGAAATCCTCTGGTTCCCATTTTCGAAATTGGTCTCCTTCTTTTTGGTAAATCCCTACATTGTGTTTGAGCCGCGAAATGTAAAAGGCTCCGGCATCATGAATCGCTTGCAATCCCTCAAGAGAAAAATAGCCCAAGTCTTTCAAACAAAGGTCTCCTTCTTGAATGGTCGATCGAAGGGACGCTCCGTAGGCGGCATCATGATGACGAGCATCTCCAACGTCCACATGGAGAACCTTCCCTTCTAGACATTCATATTCTAACTGAATTTTCACCCCAGGCCCCGCACATCCCTCGTAAATCCCTTGAATCTCAGGAGGCAGTTGAAACGACGTGGAATCGAGAATGCGAATCCGGCGAAACAGCGAATGTCTTTGACACACGTGACGGGCCTCCTGCGTCTGATGAATCAGCAGTTTTTCGAACACCGCTTTGAGGAAACTCACTGCTTTTTCGTTAAACCGTTGATTGAGCCCTTCCGCACTCAGAGAGGTGTTTTGCTTAAGAGCTAGAGCACTGCAGAGCTGCACCAATGATTTTTGACCGCCTTCTTCTTGGAGAAATGTGCAAAGTGCCACGAAATCATGGGCGCGCAACTTCCCCCCGAGTTCGACAGTTTTGAGGTCATTTTAGGCAAATGAAAATGGCCAAAATGCTGTTATATCAAGGGTTTCACCACGCCTCCCCTAGAAAAAAACGCCGAATTTCATAGGCACACGATTTATTAATTTTCCCTTTTAAAAATAAAGTTTATACGTTATAATATAGGCATGTACATACGACGAGTTACACGCAAAAACAAAGATGGAACAACCGTCGCCTATCTCCAGCTTGCTCACAATGAATGGGATCCGAAGGCCAAATATGCGAAAGCGAAGGTGATTTATTCGTTTGGGCGCGAAGACGAAGTGGATCGCGCTGTCTTGGAGCGTCTGGCCAAAAGCATTTCACGATTCCTTTCTCCGGAGCAGGCTTGGGAAATCGAGGCGTTGGCAGAAGAAGTGTCGGATGGCTTTCAGTTTCAGTCAAGCAAACGCCTAGGCGGCGTTTGGCTCTTGGATCAGCTCTGGAGACAGCTGGGATTGGGAGACATTCTCCATTCCTTGTTTGCCTCCCGGCATCATCAAATTCCGCTGGAACGGCTGATTTTTGCCATGGTGGCGAATCGAGCCCTTCATCCCTCAAGCAAGCTGGCGATGGAGGAGTGGGTGGAGAAGGACGTGTATATTCCCCATCTTCCCGAGGTCGCCAGCCATCAGCTGTACCGAGCGATGGATGAACTGCTGATCGTGCAATCGGACTTGGAACGTCAAGTGTTCCATGCTGTAGCTGACTTATTGAATCTGGAAGTCGATTTGATTTACTTTGATACGACTTCCTCGTACTTCGAAGTGGATCCTTCTGAAACACCGGAAGGAGAATCGCTTCGAAAACAAGGATTCTCAAAAGACAAACGCCCAGACTTGGTTCAAATCGTCATTGGGCTGGCTGTCACCCGGGAAGGAGTCCCGATTCGCGCTTGGGTATGGCCTAGCAATACCATGGACATGACGGTCATCAAACAGGTGAAACAAGACTTGATTGGCTGGAAGCTTGGACGTGTGATCAGCGTCATGGACCGCGGCTTTTCCTCTGAAGAGAATTTGCGAATCTTGCAACAGGCCGGAGGACACTACATTGTCGGCGAAAAAACGCGATCCGGCAAAGCCGCTGTCGAAGAGGCCTTAAGCCGTCGCGGGCGCTACCAACAAATCCGAGAGAACTTGCATATCAAGGAAATCACCGTAGGAGACGGAGAAGCGCGTCAGCGCTATGTTCTCGTATACAATCCCAGCGAAGCCGAGCGCCAACGCAAGGAGCGGGAAACGCTGCTCGAATCGCTGAAAGAGGAGTTAGAAGGGC
>NZ_LQYX01000114.1:6091-7108 GCF_001587475.1 Geobacillus sp. B4113_201601 | reverse complement strand
CGACCTGCCGGTTGCGTTCCCATCCGTCCTACGGAAAATACTTGCGCCAGTTGAAGGACGGAACCCTTCGCATCGATAAGCAGGCGGTTCGTGACGCGGAAAAGTACGACGGCAAATATCTCATCCGGACATCTGACGACACCTTGTCTGCCGAAGATGTCGCGCTTGGATATAAGCAATTGGTGGATATCGAGCAGGCCTTTCGAACATTGAAGTCCACATTAGAATTGCGGCCTATGTATCATCGCTTGGAAGATTGCATTCGGGCGCACGTGCTGCTCAGCTGGCTCGCTCTCTTGCTGGTTCGGATCGTGGAGATTCGAACCCATGAATCGTGGCCGAAAGTAAGGGACGAATGCGAACGTCTCATGCTAGGACATTTTTCTTCAAAAAACGGTGACCTTGATCAACGAACCGAACTGACGGCCAAACAGGCTCAATTCTTTGCGGCTCTAGGGCTGGAGCCTCCTCCGAAGATTCTAGGCATCCATCCTCGCACCTAGATACACGCCCAACGTATGCCCCAATGCCTCTCGTCCCTTTGGTATCAAGGGATGAGAGGCATTTTGTTTGCCTAGTCACTGTCGAACTCGGGTTCCCCTTTCGTTGAATAAATCGATGATCTCGGGCCATCTGTTCCAGTTCTTCGCACGATAACACGCTTCGTAAACCCTCTAAAAAACAATGCCATTCCTCTTGGAGAGATAAGGACGTCTTCAAAAAAACCACCCTTTCTAAGACATGATGAAGTCTTCAAAAGGATGGTCAAATGAGGCATAGATTTATTCCTGTTTTCTTAACTTGATGGCTATGGGGGGGGCCCGTTTTTGTCTTAAGTGGTGTTTTCAGGAGAGATATTTTTGATCATAACTCACATTTCGCACCCTAACAGGGTGGAAAGAAAGGATTTTTTATTTCGTTTTTCAGAATAACATTTCGACCAACACAATGAGCGATGGTAATCCTTTTTTTACCATCGCTAGTCGTTCCGTATGACGTTACACGTAAATGCTCTCG
>NZ_LQYX01000114.1:5763-6081 GCF_001587475.1 Geobacillus sp. B4113_201601 | reverse complement strand
TCCTTCGCTGATCAGGGGTGAGCGGTTTCCCTAACGCGCGTTGGATGTGCCCATCCGGCAGCTCCAGTAGGACGACTTTCACATACCGGAACAATTGAAAAATCGCCTGCCCGGTGGGTCGGGTCAGTTTCCGGCCTCCCACGCCCTTTCATGGGTGTTCCGGGGTGATGAACGGACGCACCCGGCGCTGGAAGACGCGGTAAATGGCCAAGGCCAACAGAAACAAATAGCCCAGTACCGCGACCCGTTCCGGTTTTTTGACGTAAATCTCATCCGTAAAGAATGGGTCTTTCAAGAAAGAGAAGTTCATCTCCACGG
>NZ_LQYX01000114.1:4706-5753 GCF_001587475.1 Geobacillus sp. B4113_201601 | reverse complement strand
ACCCTTCCATTCCTTCGGAACGGTCGTAACGAGGACAAACCGGGACGCTTTCCGTCTCGCCTGTTCCCAAGCGTTTTGATCGAATTCGACGTCAAGGCGCACAAGATACAGCGTCTCCATCTCGGGTTCTGCTCCTTTTTTCGGTCGTCCGCGCCGTTTTTTCGGGCGCACGATCTCTTCGACTGCGGCTTCCACCCGATGAAACTGGGGGCGAAGGGACGCCTTGAAGGAGGCCAAGGCTTGTTCGGCGTCTGCCCGACAAGAGAAGGGGTGGCGTTCCCAACGGGCTTGTTCCTCACGAAGAAGCTCCGCTTCTTGGTTTCGCTCGTTTTCGAGCGTCTTTCCTTTTCGCTGGTCGAGCGCGCTCGATTCGACGACGATCAGCCGAACCGGATGGCCTTCATAAGTGGAGGCCGTTTCCCATGCCCGATACGTGGCGCCGTTTTTCTCCGCCAACGTAAAGGGATCGCTCCATGGGATAGGAGGCGAATCGGCCTCCGCCAATGCCTGTTTCACGATCCGAAGCGATGAAGGGCCTCGCGTGATCAAAAAGGCGTTGGCGGCCTTCGTTTGCGTGAGTGTGTCTTTCGTCATCGCAGCGGAATCCGCCACGTCAATCCATTCGTCTTGGATTTTGGCTTGCTTCAGCTGTTCATGGACACGGGAGAGCACCTCGGGATTCCACGTTTTGTCCGGCACGTTGCCGTCGTGCACATCGCCGGAAAACGGGATGCCGTCTTCGCTGCCGATCAGCCCGAAACCGATTGGTTTTTGCCAACGATGGTGCCGGTTGTAGCCATGTGTGGTCTGCAGGGCCTCTGACGAGACCGATTCATACGCGCCGTAAACGGTCTTGTCCGTCGTATCGGCGTGGAAGAGGCGAAGAGAGAGGCCTTCTTTCTTGTCGATCTGCACGAGGCAAGACGAAAAGGACTTGATGGATATTCGCCTCATACAGGCGATCCTAATGACGCGCGATGGCATCGTCGTTGAACCAAGACGGCTCCAGCCTTGGCCGAATCCGCTTCGGCCAATCGATGTCCTGCG
>NZ_LQYX01000114.1:762-4696 GCF_001587475.1 Geobacillus sp. B4113_201601 | reverse complement strand
TCAAGATCTTTGAACAGGGTGCTTATTCTATTCAAATAAGAACTTTCATAAATGGCCCGAATTCAAACGTCCATGATGGGCAAACTCCTTTGCTTTGCTTGTGTTTCAAGGTTTGATTCGACAGGAAGATAAAAAAATCCTCCCGATTTTTGTCGAGAGGGTGCGAAATGTGAGTCATAAAAAATAGAAACCGCCCAATAAACATTGGACGGTTTATCAGTTCATTTTGTTAATTCATCTTCTAACTTTTTTTGATTAAATCCTAGAATTTTTGAGACAATATTACCGTTCTCTTTTATTATAGTAAATGGAGTACCATAACCACCTAGTTCTTTAAATTCTTGAAAGAATTCCTCGTTCTCATGAATATCCCTTTCTTCAAATGCCATTCCTTTTCCCAATAAAAATTGCTTTTGCTTTTTACAATAAATGCAATGTTTTG
Organism: Geobacillus sp. B4113_201601; assembly: GCF_001587475.1. NCBI lineage: Bacteria > Bacillati > Bacillota > Bacilli > Caryophanales > Anoxybacillaceae > Geobacillus > Geobacillus sp. B4113_201601. The sequence goes on along the minus strand of NZ_LQYX01000114.1, from coordinate 4,254 downwards.
TGGAATACACGATAATTTCCATTGTAATAACCCCCTATTGAAAAATACATTACATAAAGAAAGACCACCATAAAAAATAACAACCTCATCAACAAACTTTTTTGCTGTTTTGTATCTGCTCTTTTAACTCCCAAAATCCGGGTATCGAATCAACATCATACTTTTTAATGTACATAATTAACCTGTATTTTAGCTCTTGCGCCAAATCTTCTCGTTCTTCTAATTTGGTAAGCGAGAGCGTTTTTTGTAATTTTGGTTCAAACATATTAATAATTTGTTCCAATGCTCGACTATCTTTTTTCGATTCTTTTACTAATTCATAAAACATGATTTATATTTTACCCCTTTCTTGTCTCTTTAATTACTTCGCCTAATTGATGAATGACTAACTCTAGACTCTCCAATTTCCTTTCAAAGCGTAAAAACAAGTAAACAGTTATGGCAATAGGAAATCCAAAATTCCCAATAATTGTGACCCATTGAGGAAAATCACATGCAGTCATATTTTAATTCCCCTTTATCTTCAATAAATTTACAAATTTTTTTTAACGCTGCTTTGTGTATTTTTGATACAGCTTGTTGTGATTTGTTTAATATTTTGCTAATTTCTGTATCTGTAAGACCTTTTACATATGCCAGACTAATCACTTCTTTTTGTTTTTCAGTCAGAGACTGAATAGCCTCATAAAGAACAGGATTAGTTATATAGTCTTCGATATTATCGCTTCGCAAAATATCCTCTACTTGTATTTCCGTTTCTGCATCGACAAGCATAGCATTGAAGGAAGTGTTCGATGAATCATTATTTATAGGTTGGTCAACAGTTAGAGGTTGACGATTTAGCATCTTGCGGTAGCGTTTATCGAAATTTATTGCATTAAAATATAAGACAGTGGAGATATAAGAAGTAAATCTGATATCGAAGTAAAATTTTTCAAATTTATTGTCAAGTAATTTTTTGTTTTCTTCTGTTGGTTCACAGATGGCTTGAACTAATAATTTTTGATTTTCTTCTTCCGTGAGAAACGACTTTACAACAGTGTTTTCCAAAAAATCTTTATTTTCTTCTTTAAATTCCTCTATTTTTTGGATACAAAACGGATCTAATTTTTCAAAATCCACATTGCACTACTCCTTTCATTGCAAAAGTGAACATACATTCTGTTTTATAGGTGTAAAAAATGACCAATTAACATAATTAGTGGATTAGTCATAAGATTATTATTGTATTAGTATTGTATAGGACAGAATATTCACAATTATATTATATTATATCATTTTTTAAAATTAATCCCGCAATATTCCAAAATTTTGTTAGAAGTTTTAGCATATTCTTTGACCAATTCTGCAATAAACTCTTTTTCTTCTTCTGTTGAATTTTCATCTAAGCATTTTGTGAAAAATGCTTGAGTTTTTCTAGCTTCACAGAAGCATTTAAGCAACATTTCTCGATTTAATTTTTTTGTACTCTCTTGTTCATTTACGCTTACGATTGGGTTCTTTTTTAAATTTAGTACATAAATCTTAGTATTTTCCTTTGTATTAATTGGTGTTGTATGTTTCATTAATAATTGAAAGATTTCCGTTTCATTTAGTTCTTTTTCAAGAAGTTTCTCATATTCCTCGATTAATAAAGCGATAGCTCCTGATACATGAGGTGTAGCCATTGAAGTACCAGATAAGGTAGCATAGCTATTGTTTAAATAGGAGGAATAAATATCTTCTCCGGGTGCATAAAGATCGACAAACTCATTTGTATTGGAAAAAACAGAAACTTTGTTTTCTTTATTGATTGCTCCAACTTCTACTACTTCTTCAAAAGCTCCCGGATAACGATGCTCATTTGTTTTTGTATCCCCATCGCCATCATTACCTGAAGCAGCTACCACCAAGATATTATTCGCCACTGCTCTTTTTATTGCTGCATGTAAATCAGGATCCGGAGTTTTAGTTCCCAACGAAAGTGATATAACTCTTACCTTTTCACCCATTGGCCCTCTCCAATCAATGGCGTAATGAATTGCTTCGACTACCGAACTGATTGAACCGCCTCCATACCGATTCAAAGCTTTTAAGATAAGTAACTTTGCATCAGGTGCCACCCCTACTATTCCGGTTCCATTTTTAGACCCTGCTATTATTCCAGCAACATGAGTTCCGTGGCCATTTGTATCTTCGAAAATGGTAATGTCACCGTCATACTCTTCTGTAAAGTTATAACCACCTATAATATTGTTTTTTAGATCTGCATGATTTATTGCACATCCTGTATCAATCACGGCAACTACTACTCCCTTGCCAGTGTAACCTTTTTTCCATTTGTATTCTGCGCCAATCTTCATAATACTGGAAGAACGATTTTCTTTTGATTTGTTTTGTTTTAATTGAACAATTGGTATAAGTTTCACTTCATTTGTTTTCACAATTATACCCCCCAAAAATTTTTCTTTCTTTTCTTAATAAAGAAACTTGTTAAAAATTATTTACAACCTTGATCGAAATTTTTTTGCTATACAGTCGAAATAAAATGATCCGTTTAGAGAATTATCGAAAAAAGTAAAAATTATAATTTTAGTAACTCACATTCCGTGCCCTAACAGGGTGGAAAGAAAAGATTTTTTATTTCGTGTAAATTAGCACATTATTTCAGAATCCCTTTTTCAAATTATTTCAGGCGGATTCCGAAATAATGTGCAAAATTTTTGCGGATTGTTCCGGATTTTGCACATTCTTTCGGAACGTTTGCACGCTCTTTCAGATGAAGATTTCCAGCGCGCCTAGTGGACTGATGGAAAAGAGAAAGCACAAAAGAGGTCGAGTCGGTCCCTTTCGTGCTAATACCCCATTTCCTCTGTGGCCATGCGTACCACTTCTTCGTCAATGACGTCCTTTTTCAGCTGATGCCCGTACAGCAGGCATGTCGTAGCCAACGTGTTGATCACCCGAGGCCATCCCTGCGACTGCAGGGCAATCGCCTCTAACGCCGATGGAGTGAAGATCGGATGCTTCGCCCCAGCCTGTTTCATCCGATGCTCGATGTAGCCCGCCACCTCCTCCTTCTCGAACGGCCCCATCCGGCATCGCATGATGATCCGCTGATCGAGAGGGCGGTGCTGATTGAGCCGCAGCTTCCCCTGTAAATGGGGCAGCCCAGCTAACATCAAGACAAAGGGGTTGGTTGAATCCATCTCAAAGTTGAACAAGATGGCGATGTCCTGTAAAAAGGCATCCTTCGCTAAATGCATCTCGTCCAATATCAACACCGGTGTGATCCGCCGTTCATGATACAACCGCTCAATCGCCTGCTGGATTTGGCCGAAGAGATCCACCTTGCGGTATTTCGGTTCTTCCCCCAACCCAAGAGCCAGCCCGCGGTAAACATCCATCACGCCTCCGGTCGATAACGGGAAGTAGACCACGTGATACAAAGAAGGGGACAACGATTCTTTCCACGCCCGAAGGGCGAATGTCTTGCCCGCCCCCGGTTCTCCA
>NZ_LQYX01000114.1:0-710 GCF_001587475.1 Geobacillus sp. B4113_201601 | reverse complement strand
AAGAGAGTAGAACGATTTATACACCGTGTTCTCCCTCCTTCGCTGGAACTGCCGCAAACGGCGACCGGTGACGCTTTACATGGGCGTGATCCTCCAAACGCACCCGAATGGCTTCCGCTACCCGTTTGCCGTCTTCGTACACATAGACACCTCGTTCGTCATAGCGGAGCTCAATCGATTGCCCAATGAACCGAGGCGGCACTTCGTATAGCTGTTGATTTAGGGTGATCGTGCCATCGGCTTTCACCTTGCGGTGCTCCCGTTTCAGAAAAGTCGCATCCAGCCAATCGATGTCTTCGACCCACACCACTCGTTCCACTTGGGACTGAAACACCTCATGCGGCGTTTTTCCGTCCAGTGAGGCGTGTGGTTTTCGGTGATACTCTTCTTCAAGCCACTTCCCAAACCGCTCGTTCAACTCGTCAAGCGACTTCGGCGGATTCAGCTCCAACAGCGGATAAAACCGCGTCTGTACGGTGCGGAAGAACCGTTCGATTTTCTCTTTGCTTTGCGGGTCATACTGCTGGGTGTGGATGAGCGTAATCCCCATCTCGGCGCACGCATACTGCAGCACCTCGGACCGGTAAATTTTCCCGTTGTCCGAGTAAATGCGTTTCGGCTTCCCGCAACGAAGCACCGCTTCCTTTGTGACGACCCGCAGCCCGTCAAACTTCTCCGAAGGGAAACTATACGTACGGCACCAACCGCGA
>NZ_LQYX01000028.1:0-747 GCF_001587475.1 Geobacillus sp. B4113_201601 | reverse complement strand
TTTCCGTGAAAATCCCCACCACTGGGTGAGTGCTGTATACGCTCCTGATCCGTGCGGGTATACTGAAAATGGCCAAAGAAGGCAATAGGAAAGCAGAGGTGCCCGATTTTCGGACATCTCGTATGATCTGGCTGCCTGTTGGCTATACTAGATAAGTTGTGGTTGGCGGAACGACTCTTTGCGGGAGATCATGCAAAAGATGATCACCAACATTCGTCGAGCCGTGGCGATGAGGGCTTTTTTCTTCCCGCATCGGGCCGCCAACGACCAAAATTTTCGGGACAAGGGATGTGTCTTGGATCGAGCTGCTGACCATGCCGCCTCGCATAACGCTGATCGAAGATGGGGATTGCCTTTAGTCGTACGCGTGCTCTTTCGCTTTCCGGCGCTTTCATGGTTGCCGGGGGACAACCCCGTCCATGAAGCCACCCGTTCCGGCGTTTCAAAGACGCTCATGTCGGTTCCCATCTCGGCGATGATGACGGCGGCGGTTTGTTTTTTGATTCCAGGCATGGTCATCAGTAAGTCCACTTCCTCCCGATACGGCTCGAGCAGGCGGTCGATGTGCTGGTCGACTTCTTCGATTAACTGCTCCAATTCCTCCACGTGTTTCCACAAGAGGCGAAGGAGACGGAGCTCGTGTTCGGTCAAGGTGCCCAGCAGCGAATCATACACCGCCTGCTTTTTCGTTTTGAGCCTGCCGCGCAGGCATTGATCCAGCTCGTCCTTGTCCACGTATCCCTTCTC
>NZ_LQYX01000113.1:0-608 GCF_001587475.1 Geobacillus sp. B4113_201601 | reverse complement strand
GTTTCATACTGATGTCCCTTTTTTACCGCGATTTCATCTAAACTAAGCACCATTCCTTCTTGAGAAGATGCTTCTATCGCTGTTTGACGCTCTTTTGCTTTTTTCGATGCGATGGAGTAATAAATGCGTTCCAATGTTGTATATGGGATGCGGTGCTTTCGGCTCACCTCTTGAATGGTGGAACCTTCACAAAGTTCATACAAGTACTCACAAAATCGGTTGGTGTAGTGCAGATTGGGTTGAACCGATTCCAAAGAGGCGGAAAACACTTGAGAGCAATTCCAGCACCGATAGCGCTTTATCTTTACGAACAAGTACACCGGTTGATGGAAAATCGCCAAATCCCGTACTTTTCTTGTCCGTCTGTCGTGGACAGAGGAAGTGGCAAACCCACAATGAGGGCAACGTTCCTGTGTCTCTGTTTTCTCTACATGAATCGCATAACCATAGGAATGAAGTTCTTGTTTAATCACTCTAAATTCTGGCAATCCTAGTGGTATCGAAAGCACTTACGAGACCTCCTTAATGTTGATTTCACCGCTAACATTATTGCCAGGATCTCGTCAGTGCTTTCTCTTTTTTGTCACTAAATCACAAAATTTGGTGAT
>NZ_LQYX01000112.1:0-758 GCF_001587475.1 Geobacillus sp. B4113_201601 | reverse complement strand
GCTAGTTGAGCGTTAGAACTCAACTAACCCAAGTGTGACCAGCGAATAGGCTAACCATATGCCATCGAGCGCTACTTCAAATCCGATCACAGAATTCGCTCGAATCTCTGTGATCCGGTATTGCTCCACCAGAATCGAAAACACCGTCTCGATCACTTTGCGTTTTTGTTGGATCCACTTCTCCCATGCCCCGGACGGGCGATGTTTCTGGTTTTTTCGAGACGGAGTCCAAAGCGCCATTTGGTATTCTTCGTACAGCTTTTTTTGCCACTCACGGCTAATGAACCCTTTGTCCCCAAGGTGATAGGGATGAGGAATTTGAGTCATCACGCTTTCAGCGGCGATCCGATCATGGCAGGACGCTTCCGTCACCACATATCCCAAGGCAACCCTTGATCGGTCACTTGAAGGTGCAGTTTCCAGCCGTCGTACCATTGCTTTTTTGAAGCGCCATACCCGATGTCGGCGATTCCTTGAAACCGTTTGACACGATGCCTTCTTGCGGCATGGCACAATGGAAGCGGCAAGCTGTCGACGACGACATAGGCATGATGGTGGCCGCGTTTTGCCAGCTCATGGCGGATCCATTTGATGGCAAAGTGCAGTGCCCGACAACGACGGTTGTATCGGGAACGTTCAAGAAACTGCCCGTTTGTGAACAAATTTCCGGTGACAAAGCGATGCCATGCCCGTTCGGAAGAAAAACCAAGCAGTTTCCCCAAAATGTGAATCGCTATGATCACGCTATCTTCTTGCTT
>NZ_LQYX01000027.1:0-10961 GCF_001587475.1 Geobacillus sp. B4113_201601 | reverse complement strand
ATGGCCGCTGCTTTGTTTGAGTATGCCCAAATTTATGGAAGGCGTATGTATAATTTTGGATAATCAACACTCGTGGGTCTACAAGGTCTTTCTTTTCATAAGGCGTCCAATTTTTTATTAATCGCTACATATTTGCTCAATGTTTCTTGTTTGTTTACTTGATTCCAATTTTCGCTGCGAAAAATCCTGTCATGCCTACGATAAAGCTTGGTGCCAAACTCCAAAGGAAAAAACCCCATCTGTCCGTCAATAAAGAGATGAGCAAGAAAATCAAAGGCACAACCAACATTAGTCCTATCGCAGTTTTCTGGTATCGATTCATTCGGATACCTCCTCACTAATGAATATAAAGCACTCAGAGTGCTTTTTTTGGGTTTTCTACTCGCATCGATTGAACTTCCCCGCAATTGATACAAAATGTAACGAACAATCTTGACCCGATGCTTAAATGTTTATTTACATTTTTTACATTGGCATGCCCGCTTCCCACCATACCTTCCGAAAATGAACTACTACCACAATTCCTGCATTTTTTCTCTGCTTTCACGTTGCTAAACTCCCTCCACTCTTTCGCCTTTCATGCTTTTTCCGGAAGATACAACACCTGCTTTATTGCTTTGAATCCATAAAACAAATCCCAAAATTAAAATGAGTAAGAATAGCCAGACCATCGATACGATTCCCGCTTCAGGACCAAATGCGCCCCCGCTCCACCATTCGGGTCCACCGATATGAACTCGGATGAGAGAATTTTTCTCGGCGGTGCCACTAACGGCAAACCCAAATATCGAACCTTGAGAAATATTCCATAATGCATGAAATCCAACAGGCAACCATAAACTGCGACTTAAAATTCTTAAATAGGCCATTAACCAACCAAATAAGACCAATCCAACGAACGATTTCCAACTAAATCCAAAATTAAACCAATGGGTTAGTGAAAACAGGATGGATTGAACAGCATTTCCCACTGTAAAAGTCGTTATTTGTTCCACCTTGGACAATATATATCCGCGAAATAGCAGTTCTTCAGATACACAAACACAAAAATGAACGATGATAGCTGGTAGCAAACTAATCGCAAACCAATGAATCACACCGTTGTCGTTAAATTGGTATTTTGCATCATTTCCAATATAGATTAGAAAAATGACTGATATTGATAGTAAGCCCAATATAGCCCCTGATAAGGCCAACCAAAGATGACGTTTCATTTTAGGGGCATACAGTGGAAGAGCAAACTCTTCAAATATCGTTATCTTTTTATACCATACAATGAAAAAGGATAAAATACCCAACAGTTGTCCTATACGTGACAAAAAATCTCCGATACTTTCGAGCTGGATCATGATGGAAATACTGGAGATCATCATGGACGATAGGAGCGTAAAAGCAATGCACATCACCACAAAACCAATTGTCACAAGTATTTCACGGGATTTTCTCATACCGGTCACCCATATTATATTTTCTCATTGGTCCACTTGAACGAGAGTTTCGTCATTACAAAAAACAATACGGCAAATCCAAGAATCGCGGCTAAATCGATATAAATGTTGAATTTTCCTTCCAAATGCTCAAACAATATTTGTCTAAAGGCATCTCCCATATAGGTGAACGGAATGAAAATAGCCAAATCCTCGATGATATCCGGCATAATGTAGAATGGCATCATAACACCGCTTAACATTAATATCGGTGCTGAAATAGCACCAAGAATCCCCCCCGCAATCTCCACAGAGTTCATAAATCCTCCAAGTAGAAACCCAAGACTCAAAATCATTACCATACCTATCAAAGACACGAGCAGCAGGGGAACCACATCGGAAATGGTAATGATTTGAAGTAGTATTCCTAGAATTAAAAACAAAGTAATTTGCACGACGGATAAAATCAATCTTACAATGATCTGGGAAATGACAAATTGGCCTGTAGTCAGCGGCGTCAAAGTCAATAACCGCATTATACCGTTTTTTCTCATTTCTACGAGCGGCAGAGCCGTACCGAATAAACCGGTTGACAATAAAGCAAATATTAATATTCCCGGAAACATGAACTCTAGCATTGAGATATTCAACTGTTCTGATTTGTCTATTACCGAACTTATCCCGGCAAAAATCCCTAAAAAAATGACTGGGAATATAATAATAAAAAAGAAAACTTTTAGATCTCTTATAATTTCATTGAATCCCGCCTTAACAAGGAAAAGGATTGTTTTTTTACCGTTATGTACTTGAATCTGCATATTAGTCAAACCCTCCTCTTAAATCTTTTCCTGTTAAATGAATAAAAGCCGATTCAAGATTTCGTTTTTTTCCTTCTACAGTGTATTTTTCAATCAGCTCTTTAGGTGTTCCAACCGCAGCAAATTTGCCGTCATGTAGAATCGCAACTCTATCGCATAGTTCTTCCGCTTCATCCATGTAATGGGTTGACAGCAAGATCGTTTTCCCCTGGTTTTTAAGCTTTTTCAAAAATTCCCACAGCATAATCCTCACCTGTGGGTCCAAACCACTAGTGGGTTCGTCCAATATTAAAATTTTTGGATCACCTATCATCGCAATCGCAATTAACAGCCTTTGTTTTTGCCCCTTGGATAAACTTTTAACCAATTTTTTCTCCAAATCTTTTAAGTTCAACTCTTCCATTAAATCGTTAATATCAATTGATTGGCTGTAAAAACTCGAAAACAACTTTAAGGTCTCTAAAACTGTTTGCCTCTGAAAAAGAGATGCCTCTTGCGGTTGAACTCCAATGATGTGTTTGATTTGCTCTTGATTCTCGTCCGTCAACACATTCATGATTTTGACGGTTCCCTTGTCTCTTTTTCTTAAACCAACCATACATTCAATGAAGGTCGTCTTTCCAGCCCCATTCCTGCCCAAAATTCCAAATATTTCCCCTCCCTGCACATTGAGTGAAAGATCGTCAATCACCTTGATATTATCGTAAGACTTTGTTAAATTTTCCACAAAAATCATCTTTTAGTCCCCCTTAATTGGCTGCGCCTTGCATGGGCTGATTCATGTAAAAACTATTCAATAATGCTGCCAAATATGCTTCTTCCACAGGCCATATGCCTAACCTGTTATTCATCATATGTATGTAATGAAACAGCAGATCTTCAGGCGTTTTATCCATATTTACGGCATTTATTCTGTCTATCACACTTTTTAACAACTTTCCGTATTTTTCGAAGTTCATATGATGATAGTCTTGTTCTATAATATTTTTGGTCAGTGCTACCCGCTTTTCAGCCGACTGAATAAAATTATTTTTATAAGTAGTGCCGATCGCCGAATAATGTTCTCCAGACCAATAAGAAATATATTTTTCCAGAAAAGCCAATATCGTATCCGTCCGTTCAAAAATGGCGTGTATCGATTCATTCATATATTTGAGTCCAATGATAAATCGATTGAGAGTTCCGTCAATAATGCCTGGGGTAACATCCAAGCAGATTTCGCTAGAATATTGAAACAGCTCTTCTGATATGGATAATCCCGTTTTCCCCCCATATTTGTCTATTTCAGGTTCATATAAGGCCAGTTCAAATCTGCTTTCCTGCTCACTGTTAAACTGTTGGCTTGATTTCATCGGAATCAAGCGTTTGGGCTCATAATGCGTAATCCGAGAAATTTTCGTCAACTTTTCCTCGAACAATTTTTCGAGAATCCCGATCACTTCGTTCAGGGATTCAACGGATACCAAAAATCTTAGACGTACGTGTGTTCCCGAATGATCTTGATACCTGATAAAAAACCATTTCGATATTTCTGTAATTTTTCCAACTTCCAAGTATGCATTTCTCACGATGTCTTCAACAACAAAATCCATTAAACTAGAGTTAGAGGGATATATATTGTAGTAAATCCACTCCTGGTTCACTCTCGATGACACCTCTTTTCTTTAATATCCTTTTATGTGTGGTCCGTTAATTTCCCAAGGCACATAAACTCCGAAATAATCGGTTGTCCTCTTTTATTTTGCATCCAGCATGTACGATGATCGGGTAACGCTTCCGTGAATACGATATACTCGGTATCTTGCGTAACATTTCTTTTTAAAATTTCGATCGAATATGGGCTATGAAAATGAATCCATACCGGTTTCGAACCGTGCAGTGAAGTAGTCTTTTCGGTCATTGTTAGGAACACTTCTGTCGGAATTTGGTATTTGTCAATGAACCGTTGTAATTTTAACATGACCTCTACATCGTCATCAGATTTTTCGAATGAAGGTAATAGCTCTGTTGGAATTATCCATTGTGCCCTTTTCAATACAATTCGGCCCTGTTGTTGTCTAGGAATATATTGAATTCCATCAACTCCTTTGATTTTTTCCCATGGACGCGGATTGATTCCATAGGGGGCGTCTATCATCCAAGGATTAATTAATGTCAGCAATATTTTGCCGGATCCTTGAATCAGATATTGGGGAACAGTACCCAAATATACTGGGGAAACCGTATTTCCATCCTGCGCCTTAAGCACCAACGAGTCGGTGATTTGGCAATGGGATATGGAAATATTTTTCATTTGATAGTGGGTCGAGCCATATTTACATTCTCCAAACCAATCTATATTTCGAGTCAGCACACCAAAACATTCTTGCAAATTCGACCAATCTCCCCCCATCGACAATTCTACGGGTTCGGATAAAGGAAATAAGCCTTCGATCCATTCTTTTAAATGACCGCTGTACGGATGTTTTTTAAACAAAGGATTGAATCGTGAAAATACGTTACCAAGTCCGGTAGATATTTTGTTAACTACAATCAAATAATTACCGTTTAACAGATCCTCTTGGCTACCCGCACTCAACTGAAAATAAATACAAGCCGTGGGCGGTGCAATATTTGGTCCCTTTACCGTCTTGTTTTTTTGCTTTTGAAAATCTCTTACACTCGCTCTTTCAAACATGCGGTATAACAATTGCTCGTTTGAAGTGAGGGTAGCCAAGAAGTCCACTAACATTATTTCTTTTCCTGGACCATAGGTACTTTTAAAATAATCAAGTAGTTCACTATATAATGACGAAAAGTGAAAATACGGACGGAGCATTTCAATAATTTTGTACACATCTTCATATACTTGTTGCCCAAGATGCGGAACTTCAATTTGTGATCGAACATCTTCATAGACGAGGTTAGCATGTTCCATCCATTGAGGAGGATTACGTTTCAACAAACAAAACAGTCTCTTCATCTCTATTCTCAGTTTTCCGAGCTTTTCGACCCTTTGTAACCCAGTACAACCAATTTTCAACTCTTTGAATAAATCGTTTGCACGGTATAAATGTTTTGAAACTTCCTGTACTAATTCATCACCGTTTCCATTTGACGTAATCAAGTCTGCTGTCTTTTTTAATGGCTCCTCTTCATAGATATCGAACGGAACTACAGGCCTAAGTAATTTTAACGAAAACATCAAATATTTAGCATATTCTTTATTCGAACCTAGTGAGTTCAAAATTTGTTCAAGTGTATATTCAGTTCCTTCATCAAATTGATCCAATGCGGAGAGAATTGGACTGCTCAACAAAGTCTTGGTCTCTTCCGTCTTCCAAAAAAAGTTGTTGGTATACATATATTTGCTCGTTATTCTTGCTTTTTTCCCCCCTGCATCAGCACTTGTCGTAAACTGAAACTTGAAATACTTGTTAAAACTTTCGTGTTTGGACAATTCTTCGATCACCGTAGTCACAATTGCTCTATTCATACGTATCGAGTGTCTTGTTTCAAATTCGCTGTCTAGCTCCTTCACTGTTCTTAACGGATCAAAGTTTGTTGTGCTTATCTGTGTTAACGTACTAAATGGACTTGTCTTTATAATACTTCTTTGCAGGTACATATAGATAGATTTTGATAGATTCGATCCGAAATGAACGAGATCATTCAGTCCTTTTGGTAGAATTTTGAGTAAGTCGGGGCTTGCTAACGCCAATCCTTTTCGGAATTCCTCGGATTCCTCGTTTTTTAGATATTCCTTTAGCCAATTGACGATCGTTTTCTTCTCATCGTTAAATATTTGCCGCATTTTATCAGCCAATCCTTTTCTTTCTTTATATAAACGCAGCCATGTATTCAATATGATATTTTCTTCTTCATTCAAATACTTTGATAGCACTAAGTAATCGTACTCTTTTATTTTTTGCAACCGATCATTTCTATCATTAAAAATATCTCGTTTCAATTTTATAACAAATCGGATCAGTTTTTTTTGATCTTCAAGAGATGGAACGATGTTATACAATAAATCAATCATGGGTTGCTTCAATTGTAGCAACTCATTCTCCACCCTTAAAAACTCCCGAATGACATTTCCAGTTTGGTGACAGATCATATGATCCAGAATTTCAGTAGAGTTAACAGCCAATCTTGCAAGTAAAAAGTTAGAAACAGTAGGAATTCCGCTCATATTTTCCTCCTATTCTAGTCAAAAAAGATCTTGAAATAGTAGAAAACGAAAATAAATATCAAACTCGCGATATAAAACAATGAAAGAATGGCATATAGCAAATAAAAGTTTTCCTTTATACCCGATATTCCCTTCAAATATGCAGGCTTTTCTTTATTCATCATGGTAAATTTCAAATATTCCAAACTATGATTTCTTAAATTCGTTACTTTAAACCAGTTTTCCAATGCCTTGTACAAATCACTTGGTAACAATAAATTACAGTTAAAACAAAAGATCATGAACTGAATCAATAAAAAATGTACTGCAATCGTCTTGGGAAATCCATCCAAATAAAGTACGAACAATGAAGAAATGAATGCCATAGTCAAGTCATAAACAGGATCAGTGACGGCAATGAACGCCCTCTTGTTGCTCTTCAGTTGGTAAGTGTCCGTCAAATCGACATAAGCCACCGGAATGACTAAATACAATAGTCCAAAGCCAATTTCTCTTACGTCCCCCCCTAATTTTTTACAAACCAAGGCATGGCTAAGCTCATGTCCTATCAAGTGTAAAGTGATCCATGGGAGCAGATAGAAAAATTCGATGCCGCTTAATGGGGCAACGTAATTCGATCTAAGCACGCTGATAATTGAAACGATAGATATTACGGACATTAAAATAAAAAAAACGGCAGTAGCTTTTATACTCATTGTCGGTAGTAATGATGACAGTTTGGAAAGATATCGATCAAAATTCTTCATTTTGATCAGTTTAATCAATGCTTTGTTTGATCTTTGAGAATGAACGGACTTGTTCCTGTCAAACCGTCCTTCGTTTGTACAAATGATACCCTCTTCGATCATTTGTTTCAAAAATTCATTAACATTTTTGGTAATTTCTTCCGTTTTTACATCAAATCGAATGCTGATCTCTTTAACCAATTGTTCCCCAGTAGATTGTTGAGTTTGCAGTTGTGATATTAGTTCTTTCGCAATTTTTCCTATTTTATAGTACTTTCTCGTTTGTCCATGAAAAAGCAGAGTCTCATCATCCACTTCAAACATTTTCACATCTTTAGAAAGAAAAAGCGGGTTGGATAACGAAAAATTGCTATTCGATTCTTTGATCTTGAATGAAATGTCCATATATCACCGATTCACCTCCATACAAAAATTTGATAGCAACAAAAACATAAATGATGTATAATCAAGACCAAAGGAACTGCGGTACTCAATTCCTCGGTCTTGATTAGTAGTAACTAGCAATTAACTATTATCCTGCAGTAGAAAGTGTGCTAGTCGAACTGAAAGATGAGCCGCAGCTCCCTGCGCATGCGATCGACGCTCCACAGAAGAACGATGCCACTGTTGCAGCAGCTGCTGTAAAATTAAGCTGTTCAGGCATTTCTTCAGCATATAATTCCAGATCATCTAAATTTTCATTCATTTTCCGTCACCTCACATTAATCGTTTTTAGCAAGCACAAGATGCAGTTGAAGAGCAAGATGCCGTTGCCGCACAAGAACCGAATGTAGATGCAGAAGTAAAACACGCAATGGATCCCCAGCAGCAGGATGCCATAAAGTTATGCTGCTCAGGCAATTCCTCTGCAAATAATTCGAGTTCTACAAAAGAAACATTGTTGTCTTCCCGATTCATACCGCTCCCTCCTTTTTCATATTGTTCTTACCAACTATAAGAACTCATGGAAGTATACGTACTAACCGTTGAAGTTGGGCAAGAAGCGCTCAATACAGAGCTTTCGGTGCTCAAAGTAGACGTACCGGCTGCGGTATATTGTGTGATATCTGGCAGTTCTTCAGCATAGAGCTCTAACGTTGTATTTTCCATCCTTTCCATATTCTCACCTCCCTCCATATGCTTCATTTATTTTCTCCTGGGTGCTCGTGTATTCTCTAAATTTCATTAACACCCTTCAAAAAGAAGGAAGGATTAATTTCCAAACGCGTAAGCAAACATTTGGCACTTGCGATATCCGTCTATTGAGCAAAACTTTTTAAACATTTTAGGAAGAACTCCTGCAAACACCGTTCCTTGATAACCCATAGACATAGACTGCAACCATGAGTAATGGGCAACAGCACCTGCACGCATTAACAAATTTTTATATCCAGCTGTCCCTATTTTTTCAACAGCCTTGGCCAATTCTCCAACGAATAATAAGACTACCGGTGCATCTGCAAACTCTTGCTGCAGAAAAAGCATTTTTTTAGATACATTTTCCGGCAAATACCCCTCAGCGGAAAGATCGTTAGTATCGGGGCAGTATCTGTAAATCGTTCTCGCATTGATCGACGCATGATTGACTCGCTCACCTATAATATACTGTTGCACCAATCTGTCATCATTCCAATTGTGTATATAATATTGATGATTTTTTAGTAGGATCGTTTTCAAATCTTCAATATCGACTTCACTATTCGGATGAAAAAATCGGTACGATGTCCTTTCAAAAAACACTTGTTCAATACTTCTGCCTCTATTCGGTAACCCAATATCAAATATTTTCACCAAAGGTCCTTCAGCAACGATATGTTTTTTAAACTCCTTACTGTCCTCTATCAATTTCATCACGATTTCACTTCTGGGAATTACTTTAGTCATTGCTCTCACCCCGCCTATGCAGTGTCGCAACCAAAGTCACCGGTTCATTCAGGTGATCCAATCGCAATAAATGTTCTATTTCGTCATTATTCCACGACTCACATAATTGAAGTTCCAGTCCTAATAATTGTGCAACTACTTGCGATTGCGCATAAGCAACCCCTGCATCCAAATGTATAATTTTATAGGCAAACTCTTTATATTTTTTGTACACCCGATCATAGGAACCGGAAAAAATTAAATATCCCAATAAAGTCCCCCTAGACAGTCTTGAATCGATTGTTATTTTTTCCAGCACCTCTTCTTCGAAACTACCATTCAGCTGTGCTAAAGTATGTGTGGAAGTTTGATAGAAATATACCCCTTTTTGCAACTCTTTGACACCCTTATTCACAAAGTAAACGCCTACCGAACCAAGGTTGCCGCCTGTGGGTGCCCAGCGGTACACTCGTGGATTATTGTTCTTTACATTTTTCTTTAATCCTGCGGTCAACAGCATGAGTTTCGTTAAAAGCTGCAAGCCGCTAAAATTTCTGGGATTGGAATTCAAATCGGGCAAACTGTCTTGATGAGGCAGGTTTATATGCTGGCAGCTCGGGTATACAATCGAAGATTTGGCCAGTTCTAGGTTTCCTAGTTTGTAATGATTTTGGTGATCTTTCGGATTGATCAGATGGCTAGATGGGAAAGCGATATAACCTTCATACTGGCTGACCAGATTGATTGTCGGTTCCATTCCCTTTATCGGATCGCACCATTCACAAAAAGGTAGTTTCGAAACATTGATCGGTGTATATTCAAAAGTTTCTATATCAACTTTCTTCAAATTGTGAATAAGATGACTGGAAGCAATTCTTGACAACAAATGAACGACCTCTATGCCGGAATAGTCAAGTCCTATTTTTTTGAGAAGCGGATCGGTCATTTCAGTATTTGTTCCGATTGAAATTTCATCAATCCTGTTCATTTGTTTTAAATAGCATTCAAAACAAAGTGTTTCATTCCGTTCAAAGTAGGGACCGACATATATTTTTTTATGGCTGAAAGTAATAAGAATCCATGGGATGCTGTATTCGTAGCATTGCGAGGCAAATGGTTTAATTTCCATCAAATCGTTTATATCATCACAAATCGCTATTGCGAATAACTTACTGTCTTCAGTAAAAGGAGTTATATGATCAACAATAGAGATATCATATTGCCTCAGTTCGTTTGATAAATATTGGACATCATCTGGTTTCCCATGAATAAACACTGAATAGGCATGTAACCTTTCAATCGCTTCTGTCGGGTGCAGATTTACCCGTGTAACGTCAATATGGCGCTCAATAAACTTGTAATAGGGGGTATCTTCCAGATAGTGCGAAGACGTCCCCTCTTGTAGAAGACCTCTGGAATATAACAGAGCCAGAGCATTATAAATAAATTGGCTTGGGTATGTATCCAATGTTTCTGCGATTTCTTGGACTGTCCGCGTACCGTCAGCGAGTGAGATTAAGTCATACAAAAATTTTTTAACCGCGCTGCCCCGAAATAATTGTTTTTCGGGAGAACCGTCAAAGATTACACCGTCATCGCCGCAACTGACCAGATTCACATATTTTGAAACTTTAGGTCGAATGGGCATTCTGAATTGGGGATCGTATGATACTGCCATTCCTATTTCTTTTGCATCGATTTTATTTAAAGTTTTCACAGTATTCACCCCCCTCTTCGTATGACCCTGTTAACCAGTTCAATAGAGCAGAATAACTTCTTGTTTTCTCATCTTTTTGTGAACCACACCTTTTGCATCCGTGGATCCCTATCACTTTAGCGGTAACGCTTTCTCTGCTAATCAGATTCATCCTCCACAATTTTTCCGTGAAAATCCCCACCACTGGGTGAGTGCTGTATACGCTCCTGATCCGTGCGGGTATACTGAAAATGGCCA
>NZ_LQYX01000111.1:73235-83004 GCF_001587475.1 Geobacillus sp. B4113_201601 | reverse complement strand
ACACCCCTGCATCATACCAAGAGGGCTTTTTTTGATCAAGTCCCCGGAAAAGCTCCTAACGGGAATGCTCCTTTAACAAAATCTAGTTTACAAATCGGAGATCCTTCAGTTTTGGCGTATGAAACGAAAACACTGGTCGTTTCAAATTTCAGAGCCATGGATATTGCAGCCGGCGGTGAAGGGGCTCCATTGATTCCCTATATAGACTGGTTATTATTCAGGAGTAAGAGGAAAGGAAGAATTCTGCAAAATATCGGTGGTATCGGGAATTGCACTGTTTTAAAAAGAAATGCGAAAAAAGAAGACATTATCGCGTTTGATACAGGACCTGGAAATATGATCATTGACGAATTATGTAGGACTCTTTTAAATATCCCTTATGATGCAAACGGAGAAATTGCTTCCCAAGGGAAAGTTCCTCATGATGTGATTGCCAAATTAATGGATCATGACTTCTTTAAAAAATCTCCGCCAAAATCGACAGGCCGGGAAGAATTCGGAAGAGAATTTACTTTAAAGATGATAAAAAATTTTTCTGACCTTTCTCCGAAAGATTTAATCGCAACTGCGACCTATTTTACCGCGTACTCAATCGCGGAGGCGTACAAAAGATTCGTGTTCCCAGAGGCTAAAATCGACGAAATCGTCGTTAGCGGCGGTGGCGGAAATAACAAGACTTTATTAAAAATGATTCAATCTTTGTTACCGGATAAAAAATTGATAAAGATGGATGATTTAGGAGTTACCGCTGATGAAAAAGAAGCCGTTGGCTTTGCAGTATTGGCAAATGAATATATTCATCAACAAAAAACTAATATGCCAAAGGCCACAGGAGCAAAAGAATTCGTTTTACTGGGACAATTAACGTTTCCCCCTTACGGCGATCAGAAAAAGTTATTAACAAAAACTTTACTAACATAAAATTATCTGATACATTCCTACGTGAAAAGTCTTGGTATGTCAGAGCGTCCTATTGGAACGGCCGGATGGACACATCGAACAAGCGTAAGGGAAGCCTATCATCCTTGACTTGATCAGTGAAGGATTCTGTAGGATAGAGTATTTCTGTGTAACCTCGTACGGAATGACGAGCAATGGTAAAAGGCTTGCATCACTCGTCATCGTGATCGAAATATTATTTCAAAAAAATAAAAACCCCTTTCTTATTTATCCTGTTAGGGGCGCAAAATGTGAGATACAAAATTCTTGATAATATCTATTTTTGCCGTCCCAAGCGCTCATCGAAGCCTGTTTGAAATCCGGTAAATCAAGCTCTTTTTTTTTAATAGAGAATGGAGTTCCTTAGCAGTCAGAGAATGGGGCCAATGGCTATTGGAGCTGTTTTTTTTCGCGCGTACTTCCAGCTCTTGAATGCGACCGCTGAGTCGTTCATTTTCTGTGTTCAAGTGCTTGTTTTTTCTAACGCAACTGTTCGTTTTCTTGGATGAGCTGATGAATGAACTGGTTTTGTTGTTGGATTTTGCCCATGAGGCTCTCCATTGTCAATATATTTTGGCACGGGATTGCCGTTAACATCAAGATAATAATCCCTTTTACCTGTACTATTTGGATTCTATACATGATAATGATCTTTGCCTTCAAAACCATTTGCTCCTAGTTTTCCGGGATCAAATCTAACCTTCATTCCAGTTTCAGGATCGATAAACTCTTGTGATTTGGTATTTTGTTATTCCTTCTGGTGTAACATCTTTCCATCTGTTGTTGATTAATTCCTTAGGATCCTTTGGTAAGTTATTTTTGAAAAATTTTTATTTACCTGTATCCTTAATGGAAGAATTACTTGGCTTGAGTATACGGATCAATGCCTTCGAATTACTATAATAAAAAACACTCATCCACAGTAAATTTATCCTAAATATTTCATCCCCCCCTCTATAAATGTTCCTTTTTTTATACACGATAGCGTCCTGAAGATAAAGATTCAACAGCGATTTTCATTTCCTTATCGCTTGTGGCCACGTACCTCCTAGTAGTATCTAAATCACTGTGACCTGCAAGATCGGCAACATAAGTAATAGGAAAACCTTTGTCAATCAAATCATGGCAAAAAGTATGTCGTAGCACATGCGGTGTAAGTCCTTCCATTCTCAAGTCATGTCGAATCTTAGTAAATAAGTTATTTATGCCAGATATGGTTAGATGGCCACCTTTCTGAGAGACAAAGACTTTATTTGTATTCGGGACTTTAGTGTTCCTTTCACTTATCCATAGACTTAAGGCATGTTTTAGATCACTGTTCATGGGAATACGTCTAGCCTTTCCACCTTTACCATCACGTATATTGATATAACCATTTTCGAAATCAATATCTTCTAATTCCAACTCTACAACCTCACTTACCCGCATTCCCGCGTGGAGCATACAGTAGATAATCGCTCGGTTTCTTGCATAGCGCCACATATTTTTCTTTTGCTTTTCCTTATCGTCGATGTAATGCAAAAGTTTATTTTTTTCAACACGTTCAAGCCAACGCGGCGATAGTGGCATTTGTTGTTTTTGCACGGAAAGAGAAGAAGCCGGATTATCTTTAATAGCACCGGTATCATAAAGATACCGGAAATAAGCCTTTAAGCTCTCAATTTTGTTGTTAACAGTAGAAATCGCGAGCTTTTTCTTTCCTGTTTTTGGGTTTTCAATACACGCAATGTTTATTAGATAGTTCTTCCAGTCTTGAAGATCGACAGCAGATACGTTTTGGGGATCGAAGGGAACTTCACCCGTCATTTCTTCGTACCATTGCTGAAATTCTTTTAGTACGGTTTTGTATCGGCGGATGGTATGTTCACTTTTTCCTTGTTGCTGTAACCAATGAATGTATTTTTCCAATTCCCCTTCTCCCTTTCAAATCAAAATATTTGGTCTACATCTACTTATTTTCTTTCCCTCGCTACGATGTCCTTGAACATGTCCACGAATCGGCCGACGGTACCCGATCCAGTTCCAGCAAGCCATCTGACTGATTTTTCTTCAGCCTCATTTCATTCATGCTTCAATGCAGTTTCCAGCGCGCTTTTCAAGTCGCTGAATGCCATTTGTTCGTCTGTGTATTTTTTCATTCGCGTTTCATTTTCACTGAGTGTTCTCCTATCTTTCTATTCCTCTTGCATTTTCAAACAACCTCATTAACTGTCTGTCAGGCTCTCTGTTTACAATGGCTTTCTTTAATACATTAACTAAAAGCTGAATGTCAGTAATGGATCGTATTGAAGCACTTAATAGTTCTTCACCATCAATTCTGTTCCATTCAAGAGAATATCCATTTTTAAGAGCTAAGGAACGAATGAACTCACGTTGTGTTCGTCCATTTCCTTCTCGAAAAGGATGCAATACGTTAATCTCGGCCAAATAGTATGCTGCACGTTCGGAAAATTTCTCGAAGTCGTAACCCTTCAAATACTTTTCATTGGCTAACTCCTTAAACAATTGTTTGGCCGATTCCTCAATAAACTGGGCATTAGCAAAAGAAAAACCGCCTTTCGTAATGTTTTCGTCCCTAATCTTTCCGGCAAAAGGATAAAGGTCGCTAAAAAGAAATTTGTGTATTGCTTGTAAGTGTTTTAAATCAAAATTCCCATAAATAGGTTTTAGATATAGCTTTGCTAATCGTTCACCTGTAATAATACGCTCTAATGTTTCGAGTTTTTTGGGGTCACGAATATTGAAATTATTGATCAATACTTCGGTCCCTGGATACCAGTATTTCGATCGCTTCGACTGCATCATTGGTTTTCAGCCAACTCTCTTGCCTTTTTTAGAAAGGCCGATCGGCTAATATCTCCCATCAATGCAGCTTTGATTAGTTTTTCTTCTTCTTCAGTTATTTGCAGACCCTCAAAACTCAACGACGCTTTTACCTCCGACAAAATTTGTTCAACTTTTTGGTTCATTTTCATCACAAATTCTCCTTTCCAAAAATAACCGAATTATCTTTGGTTTTTATATTCTAGATTATACCTAATTATCTTTCGTTTTTCAATTATTTCTAAACAAAAAAACAAAAGATAATTCTTAAAGTTAACCCTTATCAACTTTCTCATCCTGCCATCCCCTATCGCTGGAACACAATATTGCTTCTAGGACGCACATAGTACCCACCGCCGACTTGATACACATTATTTTTAGTTGAATATACTTTTAATTTTTGTTTGCCCTTAATTTTCTTATATGGTTTTCCTTTAGGGGTATAGATGATCATGTCCCCTTTCTTTGAATAAATGGTTCCGACATAGTAAGATACGCTGTCGCTTTTCTTCACATAATATCCGTCACCGACCAAATAACGATCTTTTTGAACGGCGTATACTCGTACATCCTCATTTTTTCTTAACTTACGATGCACTTTTCCTTTTGAATTGTACATAAAGACATTGTTGCTTTTAATTACTAGCCTTCCAATGTATTTGACATTCAATTTTGGAATTGTTGGTTTTCTTTCAGTATTTGGAGTTGTCGGTTTATTGCTAGTATTAGACCCCGTATTATTCCCACTATTTGAGCCAATATTAATGCTTTGTCCCTTTATATACTGATCTCTTTCTGTGCTTGTTAGAGGAACAAGATTTACATTAGGGTAAAAATAAGCCTTGTAATAATAAGAATTTCGGGCATTTGATCCTAGAAACGCCAACCAATACGTGTGATCACTATCAGGATTTTCTACATAGAAAGATAATCTAAGATAAAAATCCTCTTTGGAATCCCTATTCATATAATCCATTGCTAAATGAAGCGTATCCGTTACCTTAGTCGCATAACCATCCCTGCCGTCTAACCTGTATGGTTCAGCGTAAAGTAAGGCGCGAGGTGTCCCTGTCGAAGTACGGATTGACTCCCAGCAGCAATATTCTTTCTTTCTTAGTTCAATAACCAATGTTCCTGGTTCTGATTTAGAGGTCTTAAAACCGACATTTTCAGCAGCATCCTTTACAACATTCCCGATACTGTCAACATAGTCACCAACCGCCCATTGTTCCTGAATGATTTCTGGTTTCACATATGGAACAGAAACGGTCGCTGCCTCTACTTTCGATACCAAATTAGGAATCGGTACACTACTTGGTGCTGATCCAAATAACATAGCTGATGTCAATAAAATAGGTAATGCTTTCTTTGCTCTCAATTTAATCCCTCCAAATAGAAAATTAACCAGAAAATCACAGTATAGAAGTTAATTCGCTCTTCCTTCCACAAGGGTTCAACAATATCATTTTAATTCATCTGCGTAATGTTCAAGACCTCGTGCAAAAGGTTTTACGCTTTCAGGGGAAAGAAGCAGTACTGCATTTATGAGCGTGCGAACAGACTCACCATACTCACCTGCACTATATTGTGCCAAAGCATAGAAACAACGTATTCCAATATGATTTGGAAATTCCTCGATTGCACTCTTAAGAATGTGTTTGGAATGTTCTAACTGCCCTATATTTCTAAGACTTGAACCCAGACATAATAATGCTACACATCGTTGCTCAGCAGGTAACCCAAGCGACAGTGCTCTCTCATAGTAAGGTATCGCTTCTTGTTCTTTACCCATAGCATCTAAAGTCAAGCCGATTTTTAACTGAACAAAAGGGTTGTCAGCTTCGATTTTTTCTAATAGAATGAGCAAATCATATGCACTCTGTAAATCGCCCTCTATCCGGAATTTTTCAGCCGATTGTATTAAGTCGGATGTATTCATATGCTCGCTCCTCTTCTAAAACATAATCCCAACTTGATTCATCTTCCCATTATTGATAATCAGAGAAGAAAAATTCTCCAATTACAACCCGTGGTGCTAGATAAAATCGAGTAAACATAAAAATAGCCCTTACCTGCGGATTCCTTGTAGAATGAAATACATCATCCATCCCTTTCAGAAGGCGCGGATAGCTGAATCGGCCGTCTTTCACTAACCGGGCAATGACGAGCGCGTCTTTCGCATCATGCTTGGTTGGAAGATTGTCGTCCAGCTCTTTGGAGCGCTTCACGTGCATCGGGTTTGTCATGACGAGAGGGATGCCTTTCTCATCAAGAAAATAGGCGAGATTCAGCCAATAATGTCCCGTTGGCTCGATGCCAACGATCACTTCCGTTTTTTCAAATTCCTCCATCGCTTTCACGATGCACTGGTACAACCATTCCAACCCTTCTCTGGATTGCGGAACGGGAAACGATTTTTTCAGCACCCTCCCTCGCTCATCCACAAAGCAGGCATAATGTTTTTTCTTTGCAATATCCATCCCAACAACCAGCGTTTGATCGGTGACTTGATTAATCTTCTTGTTTGAGATAGAATTCATGTATAGTCCTCCTTGGTATCCAAATTAGGGGTCAATTCATCCAATTGACACCCCCGAATCATACCAAGAGGGCTTTTTTTATTCAAGTCCCCGAAAAAACTTCTAACAGGAATGCTCCCACCCGGCATCTCGTAATTGTTGGTCAATAAGAAGACGGGTTTCCGCCTCCGTCAATTCGAAGTTCGCGATGGCACGTTGAGAGAATTCACGTCGTTTTTGCTTCTCTTCACTGCTAATATATAGCTGTTCTTTCCGTATCTTTTCAAGCTCCGTTTCCAATCGAGCGAGCTTTTCTTCGTATGATTGAACGATCTGATCGAACTCATCTGTTGTGATAGAGGTTTGCGGTGTCGGTTCGATATACTCCGGAGCTTGGAATGACCAATCGCCATACACTTCCATAAACCAAACGGCGATGCGGAACGCCATATGCAATAAAGCCTTTGCTTCGTTTACTTCTCCATAACTCGGATTATGTACCGCTTCATTCCCTTTCAACCGAATGACCGTCAATAAGTCATAGATTTCTTTCGGGATAATTTGCTCGTAAAACAGAACTCTTAGACGTTCTTGCTGATCCGTTCCCCGCTCTTCCCGAATTTCTTCTAAAGCTAAAATATATTTTGTAATCGTTTCCGCAAATTTCCTCAGTTCACTCATCGCCACGTTTGGATTTTGATATACGTTTCGTTCCACTGTTTCCCCCACGCGAGCGAGAACTTCCCATTTTTCTTCTAAAAAACGGAAATTGTGCGCCATCTTCAATTTTTCCTCCATACGCGTTGGTCGTTTCCCGAATCACTCTAATCCCTGACAAATATTCAGAAGACTATGCAGTTCCATTGTACCATAAAACTTTACAGCATTTCACATTTCATCATATATTCAGTTTCATTAGGAATAAATTTAGACAAAATAACAAACAACGGCTTTTCCTGTTCAACAAGGATTCCTCGATTTCGACAGTGACGCGGCAAACAAAATGCCTCTCATCCCTTGATACTAAAGGGACGAGGGGCATTGGGGCATACGTTGGGCGTGTATCTAGGCGTGAGGATGGATGCCTAGGATCTCCGGAGGAGGCTCCAGCCCTAGGGCCGCAAAGAGTTGCACTCGTTTGGCCGTCAGTTTGGTTCGCTAATCAAGGCCGCCGTTTTTTGAAGAAAAATGTCCAATTTCATTTGCCTAAAAGGATGGAGCTCAGAACGAATGAGATTCTACCCCGATCGATCTCCCGAACCCTTCTTTAGGTAAACGAGGGCTTGCCAGCCGTCAAAACATAGCACCTTTGTTCAATTTCTTTAAAGCGATGAATAAGACTACAAATAACACAGAATAAACAATTCCTAAGGAGATGTTAGGAATTCTTAAAGCAATATCTCTACTCACATATTTTTCCGCCAGATTTACAATTCCTCCTCCAAGCAACATGCCTAATGGACTCATTCCCCAAGATAGTAATTGAAAGACTCCACCTACCCTGCCTAATTTATTATCAGGGATTATTCTCTGACGCAATGATAAGTTACAAATATTGAAAGTTACAATAAAAAAGCTGGCAATAAAATAAAGAATTCCAACAATAAACGGATTGCTTGTTAATCCAACACTTCCAAGTGTAAATCCCATCATTAATAGCGACGTTAAAATGGTAGCATTAAAACCGAATTTATTTTTCAATAACGATATACTTTGGCTACCAATAATGCTTCCAATAGTGCCAACGGCTATTAACAGTCCAAAGCCAGAGGAGTCTAGCTTTAATATCTCTTTCACATAAAAAACTTGTATGGCCAACGTAGAGGTGAACATGAGAGTAATTCCAATCCCCATTAAGGCTAAAGTCAACAATAATTGATTTCTCCAAACAAATTTTACTCCTTCAAGAATATCTAACTTATTCTTTTTATTTAAAGCATGATTTTTCAAACTAGCTGTTGTCTTTAATAAAAATAAAAAAGGAATAGTGGCTAGGAGTGAAATGATATCGAGAGCAAATGGGATAAATATTCCAAAACTAATCAGGATTCCGCCTATGGACCGTCCTACCACATCGCTCATAGTTAGTCTTGAAGTCATTATATAACCGTTGGCTTTCTCTAAAATATCTTTTGAAACTATAGAAGGAACTAATGTTTGGGCTGTACTGTCAAATACTACTTTTGTTATTCCGATGAGAAATGCTGCGAAAATTAACAAAGGGATGCTTATTATTTTGAATAAAATACTTACATTTAGTACAATCAACACTATTATTCTAATAATGGCTGCTACAATCATTAATTTCTTTTTTGGATAATAATCAATGAGGGCTCCTATGTATAAACTGAATAACAACCAAGGTAAAGTCATCGAGGCAGAAACCAACGAAACAGAAAATGTATTAGATGTAATCGTAGATGCTAACCAAGGCATAGCCAGTAACGTCAGCCCATCACCAAAGGTGGAAAAAGAGACAGCTATAAGTAAATGATAGAAATTGCGTCCTAATCTTTTCGACAATTTTATTCACTCGCTTTTTTTGATAGGAAAATTAACTACTGTAGATGAGCAAATTTGCTAACATAAATTGACAGCTAAACAAAAAAGGAGACATGAACCCAGCTCCTTGAGTAAAATAGATGTGCTCAAACTACCCACAAGGAGGTTCATGTCTCATGAATAGATTAGCACATCATCAAGGAATCCACAAGTTTTTCATGACGCTGGGATTGGCGCTTTATTTCTCGAAGCCGGTCATCAAGCATCTCGTTCATATTGTGGATGCCTTGACTACCAAGGGATTTTCGGGAACATTGACCGATGTCCATCACTGGAGTTTTCACCCGAATCATCGAACGACACTGAGCCACTTTTTCACGAAAAGCCCTTGGAACGAGGAAAAACTGCTTGAGAAGCTGCAAGAATGGATCCTTCGCCAGATCGAACGCCTAGCCAAACAGGAGAATCAACCCCTTTTTGTTTCGATTGATGATACCATTTGCCAAAAAACGAAGCCTTCGTCACGGGCCGCCCATGCCATTCAAGGGTGTGATTGGCACTACTCGCACAACGATCATCCATCCGTTTGGGGGCATTCGCTCGTTTGGCGGATGGTGCACACATTCCATGTCATCGCCATGCTCAAGACGAACCGGATTCTCTACCCGAAAGGCATCGCCATCCAAGCGAAGGAGTTTGCCCATTATATCGAGCCCAACGACACCCGCCTCGTCACGGTGGGGAACGAGCGCTATCGTGTCTACCGCTACGAAGGCGCGCTCAACGGTCTTGATGACGCGGTGGTGCTGCTGGCTTGGAAGGCGGATGAACCGATGACGCCGGATCATCTCCATGTCGTCTTGAGCACCGACCGGGAGCTAGGCGATGAAGAGATCTTGCGTTACTATGCCCAGCGCTGGACGATCGAATGCGTTTTCCGGCAGGCCAAAGACCAGCTGAAGTCAGGTGGTACCGTGTTCGTCACA
>NZ_LQYX01000111.1:1324-73205 GCF_001587475.1 Geobacillus sp. B4113_201601 | reverse complement strand
TGTCGCCTAAGGGGTCCCCTGTTTGTCTCTTAGGGAATGGAAATTATTGTAATGAAAAATGCTCATCTACAGTATATTATACATGATGGACCATAATACATACTCCTTGTAACTATTTTGAACATACAGCATCAATAATTTTCTGAATTTCATTTTTGTTTAAAGTTAAGATTATCAATTTTTAATTAACTTACTAACTGGTGTTTGTATTACCCCCACTCGGAGGAGGTGGTGGTGGTGTAGAATTTTTCTTATATAGAATCGCTTCAATTTTATAATCGTTGTCAGATACCATTGCAGCCCAATCGAAGTAGAGATATCCGTTTACCAGTTCCGACTGGATATATGACCAGTCAGGATAAATCATTGTTCTCATGTATGGATCATTACCTAGTGTATATAGGACTGGGTGTGCCCTACCATACCAAATTCCGTTTTCAACAAGATATTTAAGTCCTTTTCCTTGTGAGTAACCAGCAACTGCCCAATTGCTCCAAAATCCGGGTCCATCTAACCAAGGTGTTTTGCCGTTAATTGGCGTAAAAACTTCTTTTATGTTATTAAATGTATAGATTTTTCCATCACTAGTTTTATGTTGGTTCATCACCAAAAGATGTACTTGATTTTTACGTTAAAATGTGATAGAGGTCTCTAGACGGACACGCAAAGTAAAACGCTGGATATTTCGATACCCATATCCTCGCCTTTTGATCCAGTTTATTTTGTTGTTGATTCCTTCCATTGGACCATTGGAGTAAGAAAAAACGATGCAAGAAAGCACGGCGTCTTTTCGGGTGATGAGTGCCTTGGCAATACGGCGTACGGCGGCACAGTCGCTAAAAAGGTACCGGTCAAACCATTGGGTCAAACGAGTTTCGGCTTGCTTTCTTGTTTGGCTTTTGGATACGTAACGGAAATGTTGAAGGGCTTGATAGACATCACGTAAATAAGCACTTTCTTGGCACCATTGTCGAACTTCCTGTCTCTCTTCTTCTGTTCATTTTTCTGGACGTTGGCTTAACAATCGGCACACGCGGCGAACGCTTCCATCATGGTTGATGGTTTGGTCACCTTTACCATACAGGAAATTTCGCATTTTTTGTACCCTTGATCAGAAAATAACCTGATTGTCAAGTACATTTTGTGGTGAAGAGCCTTTATGTTATTAAATGTATAGATTTTTCCATCACTAGCTTTGAATGGGGGTGTTGGAAAATATAAAGCTCGTGTATCCCAAACTGTGGAACGTGCCCCCACCAAATGGTCTTTCTATTTTTGGTACTGTAGAAAAACCCATATCAATTTCCAGATCAAGTTCTGAACTTTTTTGGTACTCATCTTCCGCCATTAACATTAGAGCATCGGCAGCAGAAACAGGATAAGTCCTTGGATAGTGAACCGGATAGACCATGACTTCTTTTATGTCATAATTAGGATACTGTTTTCTCAGACTACTGATAGCCGAATCAATGCTAGTTTGCAAACTCCCTTTCCACACAAGATCTCTTTGTTTTAGAATAATCGCTCCTGACGGCATTGATTGGCTTTCCCATGCGGACACGTTATACCACATATTCTTATACGCTCTTGCTCCGTTAGCCAAAGCTGTCCATAAATTGGGGTTCTCTTGATAGTGTGGCCCACTAGCCTTAATTAAACCGCTTCGATTTTCAGGACTCCGAAGATCGAAATAATAGACCGTTGTACTTCCGTTTAAATAAGATTTGGGTTTAGGATTCTGCGAAAAAGAGAACCCCGATAGCATCAAGAAGGCGAATACTGTAAAAATCAAAGATATAGTTTTTTTCATTTCACTTTCCCCTATCTTTGAAACACAATGTTACTCTGAGGAAGTACATAGTATCCTCCACCAACTTGATATACATTATTCTTAGTTGAATATACTTTTACTTTTTGGTTTACTTTAATCTTCTTATACAGTTTTCTCTTAGAGTTGTAGATAACCATATCGCCCTTTTTAGAGTAAATAGTCCCTAGATAAAAAGAGGTATTGCTATTCTTCAATACATAGTATCCTCCGCCAACTAAATACCGATCCTTTTGAATCCCGTACACCCGAATGTCTTCATTCTTTTTGAGCTTACGATGTATCTTACCTTTCAGATTGTACATCGGAACATTGTTATTTTTAATTATCAATCTCCCAATGTACTTTACGCTTGGCGTTGGAATGATTGGCTGTTTGTTGGTATTAGAACCATTATTGTTATTGTTGCTGCCATTTGTATCGTTACTAATGCTTTGTCCTTTGAAATACTGATCCCTCTGTTCTTTAGACAACGGAACAAGATTTACATCTGGATAAAAATAAGCTCTTAAATAAAAGGAGTTGCGATCGTTAGATCCCATCATACCCAACCAATAAGTATGATCGTTGTCTGGGTTTGTAATGTAGAAAGCTACTCTCAAGTAATAATTCTCTTTTGAATCTCGATTCATATAATCAACAACTGTATTTAATGTGTTAGTAGCTCTTTCCGCTGAATCATCTCTTCCATCTAATTGATAAGGTTCAGAATAAAGATAAACTGGTAGAGTAACATTTTCCTGAAGTCTATAATTTTCCCAACACCCCCCACAAAAATTCTTCCTCCTAATTTCTAATACCAACGTCCCATGTTGAGTTCTTTCTGTACTAAATCCCACACTTTCTATTTGAATTGTGCCTCCGCCGCCACCTTCAATATTCCCTGTCACCCATTTAGGTTCAATAATCTCTGGTTTCACATATGGAACAGAAACGGTCGCTGCCTCTACTTTCGATACCAAATTAGGAATCGGTACACTACTCGGTGCTGATCCAAATAACATAGCTGATGTCAATAAAATAGGTAATGCTTTCTTTGCTCTCAATTTAATCCCTCTAAATAGAAAATTAACCAGAAAATAACAGTATAGAAGTTAATTCGCTCTTCCTTCCACAAGGGTTCAACAATATCATTTTAATTCATCTGCGTAATGTTCAAGACCTCGTGCAAAAGGTTTTACACTTTCAGGGGAAAGAAGCAGTATTGTATTTATGAGCGTGCGAACAGACTCACCATACTCACCTGCACTATATTGTGCCAAAGCATAGAAACAACGTATTCCAATATGATTTGGAAATTCCTCGATTGCACTCTTAAGAATGTGTTTGGAATGTTCTAACTGCCCTATATTTCTAAGACTTGAACCCAGACATAATAATGCTACACATCGTTGCTCAGCAGGTAACCCAAGCGACAGTGCTCTCTCATAGTAAGGTATCGCTTCTTGTTCTTTACCCATAGCATCTAAAGTCAAGCCGATTTTTAACTGAACAAAAGGGTTGTCAGCTTCGATTTTTTCTAATAGAATGAGCAAATCAATGCACTCTGTAAATCGCCCTCTATACGGAATTTTTCAGCCGATTGTATTAAGTCGGATGTATTCATATGCTCGCTCCTCTTCTAAAACATAATCCCAACTTGATTCATCTTCCCATTATTGATAATCAGAGAAGAAAAATTCTCCAATTACAACCCGTGGTGCTAGATAAAATCGAGTAAACATAAAAATAGCCCTTACCTGCGGATTCCTTGTAGAATGAAATACATCATCAACTCCTTTCTAAAAAATTATTTTTGACGATGAGACCGAATTGCAAAATGTTCGTATATACTACAGGTGTCATGAAACTTTGTCATGGCTAACTCATTATTCTCAAAGCTTAGACCGTGTTTGGTTTCTAATTTGATCACTACTTGTATGAATATTTTACCATTCAATAACATCCTGTACATAGTTAATTTTCCAAATTAGTTTTATAAATTTTCAAAGGAATGACAACAAAAATAAAAAATCCCTTGAAGCCTTGTGGTTCAAGGGATTTCGCTTGATGATTCCGACTGGGCTCGAACCAGCGACCTCCACCCTGTCAAGGTGGCGCTCTCCCAGCTGAGCTACGGAATCATATATTGTTGTCCGCTATCGAACACATTTTTAATTATATAGACGAGCATACGCGTTGTCAACAACTTTTTAAAAAAATCGCTGTTCAGTTTGAGAAAGGGAAAGCGGCCTTCCCCTAAAAGGTTGGTGAAAAACGGTTGTTTCTCTTGAACAATAGGGCAGTGTTTGCAAGCCGATCTTGGATGCGACAGGGCTTTTCTATTTGAGAAACGAAGCTGGTAAGCGGCCTGTTTCCTTAAATCACCGCCCTTCAAAAGGTTGGTGAAAACCCACTGTTTGCCTTGATCGGCGATGGAACGCGTGAACATAGAGGCTGATGCAGCAAGTTTTTTCTACTTGAGAAACGATCCGAAGAAGCGGTTGGGCGAGTAAATCACCGGCCTCCTAAACAAACAATCGGTGGCGGAACGGTTCAAGCAAGAGCGGGGGCAACGGCGACAGGTGGTTTCGTATTGCCCAGTGACGCGGCGGCGCTGTTCTTTGGCGAAGGCGGCCGTTTTGCCGGGAGGCGCGGGGGTGGGTTTACGGCCGAGTGAAGGCGCTCCATGGCGGTTCCGTGCTGAGGGGGAATGGGCGTCAACCGCCGCGCTGTACGCAGTGGTTTCCCCCTCCGTTTTGCGATGACCACGTTGAACGATTGGAGCGCCCTCGGCATCGGTTGGCGGAAAAACGGCAACACGGCGACAGACGGGGCTTTGGTTCACTGTCTTTTCACGCTTTGTGTGATGACCATGTTCACCACTTCCGGGCGCGGCCGGCGTTGGCACTGGCGCAGGGATAGATTTGCGTGATGATCATGTCCATCACTTCCCCCCACGACAACGGAGCTTTCGTTCGCCGCCTTTTAGCGCGCCGAAATCGACGGTTGTTCTTTCACAAACGACAGCGCCTGCTCAATATCGGCGATCAGATCGTTGACATCCTCAAGCCCGACGCTCAGCCGCAGCAAGCCGTCGGTAATGCCGCGCCGCAGCCGCTCTTCCTTCGGCATGGCGGCGTGCGACATTTTCGCCGGGTGCGACAAAATCGATTCGACCGCCCCAAGGCTGACGGCGAACACCGGCAGGCGGACGTGGCGGACGAACGTCCGGACCGCTTCTTCATCGGCCAAGCGGAACGACAGCACGGCGCCAAACCCCGCCGCTTGGCCGCGTTGAATGTCATGGCCTGGATGGTTCGCCAATCCCGGATAATACACCTCTTCCACTTTCGGATGGCGGAGCAAATACTCGGCGATGGCCATGGCCGATGCGGACGACTGTTTCAGCCGAACGTGAAGCGTTTTTAGCCCCCGAAGCACAAGCCACGCGTCTTGGACGCCGAGGACGGCGCCAAAGGCGTTTTGCCATTTGTACAGCTGTTTGCCGAGCTCCTCGTCTTTTACGACCGCCAGTCCGGCGACGACGTCGCTATGGCCGGCTAAAAACTTTGTTGCGCTGTGGAGGACAACGTCGACGCCGAGATCCAACGGCCGCTGCAGCGCCGGGGTCATGAACGTATTATCCAAAAACGTCAAACAGCCGTGCGCTTTCGCCAGCTCGACGACAGCGCGAATGTCGGTCACTTTTAACAGCGGGTTGGACGGGGTTTCCATATAAATGACTTTCGTGTTCGGCCGGATGTTTTCCGCCACCGCCTTGAGATCGGTCATATCGACGAACGTATAGTCAATGCCGAATCGGCTCAGCACTTCGGTGACGATCCGGTACGTGCCGCCGTAGACGTCTTCCGTCACAAGCACATGGTCGCCTTTGGACAGGAGCAACAACGCCGTGGAGATGGCGGCCATGCCCGAGGCGAACGCGAACCCGCGCACACCGCCTTCTAAGGCGGCGATCGTCTCCTCAAGCGCCTCGCGCGTCGGATTGCCAGAGCGGCTGTAGTCGTATTTTCCGAATGAGTCGAAATCAAACTGATGGAACGTGGAGGCGTGTTGGATCGGCACGCTCACCGCCCCGGTTGCGCGGTCGACTTTCCATTCGTTATGGAGCAGTTTTGTCGAAAACGACCATTCCCGTTCCATCGCTCACACCTCTTTCATGTTTTTGAACGCTTGCGCCAAGTCGACGATCAAATCATCGGCGTGTTCAATGCCGACCGAGAAGCGGAGCAGCCGGTTGCAGACGCCGTTTCGGATGCGGATGTCTTCCGGAATGTCCGCGTGCGTCTGTGTCGCCGGATACGTAATAAAGCTTTCAACCCCGCCTAAGCTTTCCGCGAACGTAATAAGGCGCAAGCTTTTTAAAAATCCGTTCACCCACTTTTCATCGGCAATCCGGAACGACAGCATCCCACCTCTTCCTGGATATAAGACGTCGGTCACATCTTCATGTTGGCGCAAAAAGGCGCTGATGCGCTTGGCGTTTTCTTCATGCTGGCGCATCCTTAGCGCCAACGTTTTCATCCCGCGGATCAATAGCCAAGAGTCAAACGGGGACAAGACGGCGCCGATGGCGTTATGGTACTCGGCCAAGCGTTGACAAAGCGCTTCTCCCTTGGCAACGACCAAGCCGGCCAACACATCGTTATGGCCGCCTAAATATTTCGTGGCGCTGTGGATGACGATATCGGCTCCTTGTTCGATCGGGCGCTGGAGCACCGGGGTGTAAAACGTGTTATCCACGATCAACAATAGCCCGTGCCGTTGGGCAAGCTGGGCGACCGCGGAAATATCGGTCTCGTGCATCAGTGGGTTTGTCGGCGTTTCCAAGAAAATCGCCTTCGTTTTTTCGCTGATACACGCTTCCACCGCATCGAGATCGGAAAAATCGACATAATGGAACCGAAGACCGTACTTGCGCCAGCCGCGCTCAAACAGCCGGTACGTGCCGCCGTAAAGGTCGGCCGATACGAGAAACTCATCTCCGCTCTCAAACAAGGCGAGCACCGTCTGAATGGCGGCCATGCCGGAGCTGAACGCATAGCCTTGATCGCCGCCTTCCAGCTTCGCGATCGCCTCCTCAACAATTTTGCGCGTTGGATTGCCGGTGCGGATGTAGTCAAACCCAGTCGACTCTCCGATGCCGGCATGGCGGTAGGCGGTCGAAAAATAGACGGGCGGGTTGACCGTTCCTGTCACGGTTTCGCTCCGGTTGCCGATTTGCGCTAACAACGTCTCCAGTTTCTCCATCTCATCTCTCTCCTTCTGCGAAAAAATTCCTCTTGTCCAACGACCGGCGGCCGCAGCGCCCAAACGCTTCGCTGCTTGTCTCGAAGGCCGGTGAAAAACCGCTGTCACACACCAATTGGAGGCATTTTCATTCAGAAAAGAAAGCTGATTCTTTGAAGTTTCTCTAATTGAGAAATAGGTGGAACTCAGCAGCATTTTGCACTAAATCACTGGCCTTCTCGACAGCCGAGCGCTTCGCTGCCGCCCCGCCTCACAGGTCGGCAAAACGGCCGCCAAAACAAAGGAAAATAAAAAAAGTCTTCCAAGAAGAAGACTTTTCCATATTCATGGCCATGCTTCTTCTTATCTGCCGAATTGAATGCTCAATTCGCTGGATTTAGCACCTGGCCGCCGGGCGGCTGGTTGCTGAAGCTTCATTGGGCCAGTTCCCTCCGCTTCTCTCGATAAGAACAGGATGGGTATTCAATTTTGTTGCAATTTTATTTATTAAGAAATGTAACGCATTCCAGCGGTTTTTGCAAGTCTTTTTTTCGCTGCGCATCACTCGGCAAATTCACAAAAAATTCGAGCCCTTGATTAACATTTTTTGTACAAATATGTTACAATAACAGATGAACTTGCGCTTTCACTGGAGGATGGTCATGACAGCAGGAACGATGCGCGATTACGCGCTATATAGCGGGGAGCTTCAGGAGAAAATCGAACTGCTCGTCTATTTGCCAAGCAATTTTTCCCCGCTTTACAAATATTCTTTACTAATCGCTCAAGACGGCAAAGATTACTTTATGTACGGAAAAATGAAAACGGCTGTCGAAACGTTAATGGCCAACGGCACGATTGACCGCACGATCGTCGTCGGTATTCCGTATCGGAATGTAAACGACCGCTATGAAAAGTATCATCCATCGGGAACGAAGCACGGAGCGTATCTCCGCTTTCTAGCCCATGAACTCGTGCCGTTTTTGGACCGCGAACTGCCGACGTATCAAATGGGCAAAGGCCGGGCGCTCATCGGTGATTCGCTCGGCGGGACCGTATCGTTGACCGCCGGACTGTTGTATCCGCATACATTCGGAAAAATCGCCATGCAGTCCCCCTACATCGACGATTCGCTCTTGGCGCTCATTCGCTCATTCCGCGATCCGTCGCTGCTCGCCATTTACCATTCCGTCGGCTCGGAAGAAACGGCTGTAAAAACGACAGACGGACAAGTGCGCGACTTTGTGACCCCGAATCGAAAGGCGCGAGATTTGTTGGTCGAAAAAGGGTTTGCCTATACGTACCATGAGTTTGTCGGCGGCCATGCGTGGACGCATTGGCAGCCCGATGTGCCTCGGGCGCTATCGACGATTTTGACGCTGTAGCCGTCCAACGATAACCATCTCAAGGAGGGGAATTGAAATGAAATACGGCATTGTCATCTTTCCGTCCAAACGAATTCAAGATTTCGCCAACTCCTACCGGAAGCGGTATGACAGCCATTACGCCCTCATCCCGCCGCACATTACATTGAAATATCCATTTGAGGCGGACGAGGAGAAGTTGAAGGCGATGGCAAAGGAGCTGCATCGCATCGCAGCGAAAACGCCTCCAATTCCGATCAAAGTGACGAAATTCAGCTCGTTTTACCCGACCAGCAACGTCATTTATTTGAAAGTAGAGCCAAACGACGTGCTTGAACGCCTTCATGAGCAGCTGCATAGCGGCTTGTTTTCCGGGCAGCCGGAGTTTGTGTTCGTGCCGCACATTACGATCGGCCGGGACTTGCCGAGTGGCGAATATGCGGATGTATACAGCCAGCTGAAGCTGCAAGACGTCCATTTCGAGGAAACGGTCGATCGCTTCCATCTCCTTTATCAGCTGGACAACGGGTCGTGGACCGTCTACGAGACGTTTATCGTCGGAGGAAAGGAAACGGTGTAGCTGATGAACATCGCCATTGGAACGAGCAAAAACCGGCCCCTTTATGAAGACGCGTTGCGCGTCCGCCGCCTTGTCTTCATCGAGGAACAGCACGTGCCGGAGGAAGAAGAAATCGATCAGTTTGAAGATGACGCCTTTCATCTCGTTTTATATGATGGTGACATCCCGGTCGGTGCCG
This sequence comes from Geobacillus sp. B4113_201601, assembly GCF_001587475.1. NCBI lineage: Bacteria > Bacillati > Bacillota > Bacilli > Caryophanales > Anoxybacillaceae > Geobacillus > Geobacillus sp. B4113_201601. Next base: position 64,023 of record NZ_LQYX01000111.1, on the reverse strand, counting down.
GACGTCTTCGTTTCATCGACGAAGGGGTCGGCAAAATCGAACGCATTTGCGTCTTGCCTTCCTACCGGGGGCGAGGAGCCGGCCGCATGGTCATGGAAGCCATCGAGCAGCTGGCGAAATCAAAAGGGGCGAAAAAAGTGAAGCTGAACGCGCAAACGCACGCGGAACCGTTTTACCAACAGCTCGGCTATACAACCGTGTCCGATGTATTTCTAGATGCCGGCATTCCGCACGTCGCCATGGTCAAGCCGCTCGAATAGCGAACGAAAGGGAGCTTGCACGCGCAGAGCTCCCTTTCGCTTATTTTTTGTTATTCAACATATTGGCAATCGTATTCAAATCGATTTGCTTGCCGTTATGGACGATCGTTTTCACAATTTGATCTTCAAGTTCCTTTGGCACTTTCCGATTGGCGATTTGCGCCACCCGTTTCACGACTTGACGAACCGTTTTTTCATCGCTGAAGTTGGCGTTTTGCAGCGAGTTGGCGAGCTCAAAAATCTCTTTCATATTGACGCCCGTTTTCTTTTCGATGTTTTTGAAAAACTGCTGATCCATAGTTCCTCCCCCTTCTTCCTGCTATATCGTATGACAACGCTCCTTCGGCGTGCACGTGACCGAAAGAAAACACGAGCCGCTCCGTGGCGCCGAAACGGCCCGTATCGACTGCGCGCGTCTGTTAAGCGACAAATGCCGCGCCGACAATGATCAGCAAGATGAACAACACAACAATCAACACAAAGCCACCGCCATAGCCAAAACCGCCATAGCCGTAGCCGTAATACGGAAAGCCGTAACCGCAGAAGCCCATTCGGATGCACCTCCTTCTCCGTTTACTGTATCGTATTCATGAGCGCACGCCAGCGTATGGGCGCAACCGCCATTTTGTCAACCAAATCGGCGGAACAGCTCGGCAAATTCCCGCTCCTTCTTAGTAAACCATCGCTCAATGTAGTCCAAGTTGCCTTGCACCTTTTGGAGAAACCCGTTGTTCAGCTTTTCGATTTCTTGCAGCTGTTTGGTAAAATCGCTCCCCCATTGTTCAAACAGGCGGATGAACGTTTCATGTCCTTCTTTGCGCGAGGCGACCCAGCCTTCCAACGCTTTTTCCAGTTCTTTGCTCACGATGTTTCCCCCTTTTCTTTCTGAGGCTGGTGAAAAACAACAGCTTCGCTCGACCTGTCGGAAATTACAAGGAATAAAATGATGGCGTTGCAAGGTTTTTTAATTTGATAAACAATGTTGGACAGCAGTATTTCCCCTTAAATCACCGGCCTCTTCTGTTGTATGCCAAATAGGGGGAAGTGGTGAAGGCGTTGCGGTTCTTTTTTGGCCGTTTTTGATCGTTTCCGACAGCAGCCCCATTTCAATTTTGTGCAGAGCAGAAGGGAGTCTGAATTTTGTAACACCTATCATATGTTTCTCCTACTTCATTTTTGTGCAGGGCAGTGAGAAATGAATGTCGCTTGGCGATGGCCAAAACGCCTGTTTGTATGGTATCCTATTCCTGTCGATGTTCTTTGAAAACTCGATATATGATGCTGTGACAGGAAAGGCTCTGTCATGGAAAACATCCAAGCATCCATTCGTCTACCATGCCCACCGAAGTTGCGAAAACCAAGCGAAAATAGGGGCGTGGCAAGTCCGATGTACAAGTTTGCCATACTTGCAGGAGGCTTACGCCATTGGTACTGCCAGCCGTCGGGGCGACGGGGATCGCCTGCTCAATAATTGAGGGATGCCTTGAAGGACGGTGATTGAAGGAAACAAGCCGCTTACCAGCCTCGTTTCTCAAATCGAAAAGCCCTGTCGCATCCAATTTTCACCCGCCTTCTTGGCGTTCGCAGGAATCTCCATCTTCAAATTTTGTCAGAAAGTAAGGTGGAGTAGTTCAAAACAGTGGCAGAAAGAGGAGGGAAAAACGATGAAACGCATTGAAACGCTGGAACAATTCGAGGCGGCCATTTCCGGCAGCCAACCAACGGTGATTAAATTTTATACGACGTGGTGTCCGGACTGTGTGCGCTTGAACATGTTCATCGATGAGATCATTCGCGAGTACGGGCAATACGATTGGCTGGAGATCGACCGCGATCAATTCCCCGAGCTTGGCGAAAAATACCAAGTGCTCGGCATTCCAAGCCTGCTTGTCTTCCGAAACGGGGAAAAAATCGCCCATTTGCACAGCGCGAATGCCAAAACACCGGAAGACGTGCGCGCCTTTTTGCAGTCGTTGCCGGCGTAAAACGGCGCTTGCGTTTAGCCAAAAACGAGGGTGTCCCGCTCCGTTTGGGACACCCTCTTTACCCGTCGCCACCCCTAACAATGTCACTTATTAGCCGTTAGTATTCGATTTCATCGTAGTCTTTTGGCTGCCGTGTTAGCTGGGGATTGTCAAACATAAACGAAATCGAAATCTCTTCATCGGTCGTCCGCGTCCGTTCAGAGCGACCGTCCGTTTTCAGCTGAATCCGGATTTCCTCGTCCGTAGTTTTTGTCCGCTTTTTTTCCATGCTCGGATCCTCCTCGACATTAGTTTCGCAATAGCGGTCCGACTTTTTCGATGAGCTCGGTCATTTTCGCCGCATGGGCTTCATACAGCGCCTTTGCTTCTTCCGAATTCGTCTGCAGCGCGTATAGCTCGAAGTCGGCTTGCACTTTTTTCATTGCGGCGAGAAGCAGCTTTTTCTCCTGCGGCTCGGCCACTTGAATTTTGTCATCGTACAAATCAATCGTCAGCTGTCCATATGAATCGACTTGGGCGAGAAAGACGTTTTCGACCGCTACTCCTTGCTTATCAAGCTGTTCTTTCAGCCAGCCGCGGCCGAGCCCCATCGTCGCGAGCGGCTCATCCAAAATCATGCCGTCCATAACGACGGTTTGCGGCTCTTTTTCCCGCGGCGGGTTCGGAACTACATCGCCGACGGTGAGCGGTTGCTTTTCCCGCTTCAGCAGCACGTTTAAATCCCCGTTCGGCTCAAGCACTGCAAACTCAACATCGGCGACGCGGAACACATCCTTCTTGCGCAGCTGCTCGAGCAGCTCATCGACCGTGTACTTTTCCCGCTTTAAGTTTTCTTCTAAAATTTTGCCGTTTTTGATGAAAACCGTCGAATTTCCTTCGACGAAATCGCGGAATTTTTTATTACGCAAAGAGATGCGGGCGATCAGAACCGGAAACAATGACCAAATTAAAATGCTTGTGATTCCTTCTTGGAGGGAAATATCCAAATCGGAAGACATCGTTCCAGCGATATCTCCAACCGTAATGCCGACAATGTACTCAAAAAAAGACAGTTTGGACAATTGTTTTTTGCCAAGAATGCGGGTGATCACAAACAATCCGATTAAAATGCAGACAGAACGAATAGCCACTTCCAGCCAGATAGGCATCGATCATGCTCCTTACTTTCCATGGTATTGCGGCTCTTCGAATTCGAGCCGGCCGACCCGGTCTTTCAGTTCGGCGATGATCTGTTCGGCCGTGAGCATCGCTTCATGAAACGTTCGCTGTGCCGTTTCATCTTGGGAGGTGAGCGCCAGCTGTTGCAGGCCGGCATGAATGGCTTTTAAGCTCGCCAACGTTTGTTTCACTTGCGAAGCAACGGTCATGAACGTCCCTCCTATCCTTTCGGGCGGAACAAGAGCGCTCCGATGAATCCAAAGACGATCGCGGCGGAAATGCCGGCGCTCGTCACTTCAAACATGCCGGTCAACACGCCGACGATGCCGTGTTTTTCCGCCTCTTGCATCGCCCCGTGGACGAGCGCGTTTCCAAAGCTTGTAATCGGAATCGTCGCCCCGGCGCCGGCAAAATCGATAAGCGGCTCATACAATCCCAATCCGTTCAAAATAGCCCCTGCAACGACAAGAATGGTCAGTGTATGAGCAGGGGTGAGCTTAAACACATCCATTAAAAGTTGGCCAATGACGCAAATCAATCCGCCGACGACAAACGCCCAAAAAAACATCGCCAGCACGCTACGCCTCACCTCCATACTCGATCGCCACCGCATGGGCGATGCACGGAATCGTTTCATTTTGCTGGAACGACAACGGCGACAATAACGCGCCGGTCGCTACGGCCAAAATGCGCTTCAACTCGCCGCGCCGCATGCGGTTGAGCAAATGGCCGTAAACGACCACAGCCGAGCAAGCCGCCCCGCTCGCCCCGGACAGCACCGGCTGTCCATCGCGGTAAATAAGGAGCCCGCAATCTTGGTAACGTTCCTCATCGATCTCGATGCCGTGCTGGCGCAACAAATCTAAGGAAACTTGACGCCCGATTCTCCCTAAGTCGCCGGTGACAATCAAGTCATAGTGAGAGGCGTCGACTTGCATATCGCGAAAATGCGCTTCAATCGTATCGACCGCCGCCGGCGCCATCGCACCGCCCATATTAAACGGATCGGCCATTCCCATATCGACGACCCGGCCGATCGTCGCTGCTGTCACGCGCGGCCCGTCCCCTTTTGGGCTGACGATGGCGACCCCGGCGCCAGTAACGGTCCACTGCGCCGTCGGCGGCTTTTGCCCGCCGTACTCTGTCGGATAGCGGAACTGTTTTTCGACGGCGGTGTTATGGCTCGATGCCCCGGTCACTATATAGTCTGCCCCGCCGTAGTTTGTAATAAAAGCGCTGAGCGCCAGCCCTTCCATTGATGTGGAGCAAGCGCCAAAAACGCCGAGATACGGTGCGCCGAGCGTCCGGGCGGCGAAGCTAGTCGGCGTCATTTGGTTAATTAAGTCGCCGGCGATGAAAAACTGCACCTGTTCCTTCTGCAAACCGGCCTTTTCCAGCGCTTGAAACGCCGCTTCCTCAAGCAAAACGCGGTGCGCTTTCTCATACGACACCTCGCCAAGCCATAAATCTTCGTGAAGAAGATCAAACTCGTCGGCGAGGCGACCATTGGCCTCAAACGGCCCCCCAACGACTGCCGTAGCAATGATGGCCGGTTTGTTGGCAAACACCCATGTGCGATGCCCTTTCAGCATTACAATCCCCCCCACTGGGTCGCCACCGTTTTGACAAGAGCGATAACAAACGCTGCGAATGTGCCAAACAAAATAACCGACCCCGCGAGTTTGAACATGTTGGAGCCAACCCCAAGCACGAATCCTTCGGTCCGATGTTCAATCGCCGCGGAAATGACAGCGTTGCCAAACCCCGTCACCGGCACCGCGCTCCCCGCCCCGGCAAACTGGGCGATGCGGTCATAAACGCCAAGCCCGGTTAAAATCATGGACAAAAAAACCATGGTCGCCACCGTCGGGTTCCCCGCCGTCTGCTCGGTGAAGTCAAAGAAATACATATAAAAATAAGAAATCGCCTGTCCGATCGCACAAATGGTCCCGCCGACGAGAAAGGCGCAGGCACAGTTGCGAACGATCGGGCGCTTTGTTTCCCGTTCTTTTTCGAATAAGTGGTACTCTTGTTGAACTGGAGTTAATTTTTTCCTCTTTTCATTCGCCATACCGACACCTCTTCTCTTACGTCTGCTCTTTGCTTAGTTTTTCGATGCGCCCGATTTCCCGCTGGAGATCGCGCTCATCCCAACGCTTTTTCTCCATCTTCGTTTTGAGGTCTTTCGTTTTCCAAAAAATTTTCAAATCACTCGAAGAAATGACATCATACCCGGGAAACATGATGCGCAATCGTTCAGCAATCTCTTTTTCAATTTTCTTCCGCTTCCATCGTTTCAGATGAGGAATTTGATAAGCGACGAGCAGCCGCTCTCCGCTGTTGACCGCCACCACCTCACGTACGTCATCGCGCTGGCGCAACGAAGCGACCGCCCGTTCCGCCGGCCCTTGATCCAACACAGCCCCTTTTGCCGTCCCGAACGTTTGGGCGCGCATCCAATCCGCCCCTTGCAGCGACTGTTTTTGCTCTGTCTCCTCTTTTGCGCAACCGCTAGCGGCGAGCCAAATGGCCACCGCTGCCAACCACCATCGTTTCATCGCTACTCACCCATTCATTTTATGTACATTCGTCTAGGAGGCTGGTCATGTAGTGCAAAACATTACTGAATTCCATCTATTTCTCAATTAGAGAAACTTTCTTTACTAAATGAAAATAACGCCGATTCGTGTGTGACAGCCGTTTTTCACCGCCCCTCTAGAAGGCTGGTGATTTAAGGGGGCAAGCCGCTGATCAAACCCGTTTCTCAAATGGATAAGCCTTGTCGCATCAGGAGCGCCTCTCAAACATTCCCCCACTGCTCAAGAGAAACAACCGTTTTTCACCGCCCCTCTAGAGTGGCGGCGACTTAAGGAAACAGGCTGCTTACCAGCCCCGTTTCTTAAATCGAAAAGCCCTGTAGCATTAGGATCACCTTTCACACGCTCCCCCCATTGCTGAAAAGAAACAACCAGTTTTCACCAGCCATCTAGGCGGCGGAACGGTTGCCATAGCTTCAACTGTTCCGCCAAAAAACAGCTCACTTGACGAAAGTTATTGCTGTTTATATTGTGGCTCTTCGTTTTGAATTTCTTGCACGCGCGAGTTCACTAAATCAATGACCGCTTGCGTTTGTTGAGCGGCTTGTTGATAAAGCTGTTTCGCGGTTTGGTTTTCCGTTTGCAGGGCAAACATTTCAAAGTTCGCTTGAGCCGCTTTTAATCCAGCCAATGTTTGTTTCACTTGTGTCGCAACCGTCATGATAAATGTCCTCCTTTAGCGGTGAAAATGGACGCTGACAGTGATTAGAATGAGGTTTCGCCGCCAAATTATAATTGTAATTTTTTGTAAAACCTTTGACCTCTTCACATCACTAACAGCTGGAAAAAGATAAAAGCAAGTGGAGAGAAACGAAAGGTTTTTCTCCACTTGCTTCCTTTTAGGGACTGATCGGACAGCCCCCTCTTGCTTGTTTATGGCTTGGGACCGACTTTGTCGGAATAACCGCGGCCAAGCGATGGATTGTTTAAAATGCCGGCCATCACGAAAATGCTCAACAAGGCGTGATACAGCTGCTCGTATTTGCCGAGATCGATATCCACACCAAACGTTTCGAGCGCCAAGACGACAAAAGACCCGATTCCTAGCCAGAGTCCGTAATTTTTAAAACGTTCCACCGCTTCTGTCCCCCATTTTTCCTTATCGCTTAAATCCACGAGAACGGTCTCCGTTCTCCTTCGTCCCGGCCGTGCTCGCCTTCATCGTGTCCTTTCTCTTCCCGCACGTCCTCCATGGCTTCGACCGCGTCTGCCCGATGCGGGAACAACCATGGGTCACGGATGCGACCGCGCGGTACAATGATGACGTCATCGGCGTGAATGATCAGCTTATCCACATGAATGACCTTCCCTTTTTTCCGATCCGACATCCCCATTCCCCCCTTCCTTTCGCCTAGTGGCATTGTTAGACTATGCACGGAAAAGCTCTGGAGTATGGGCATCTCTCACGGATCAGCTTCATTTCTTTACCATCGGCGGTCGGCCGCAGCCGCAGCCCCGCGGGCGCCGTACTGGCTGAGTGGTCGAGGAAAGCGCCCATGTCGTCGGTTTGGGCGATACGGGGTTCGTTCGAACAGGCTTCATCATGGCTTTCATCCCCCCATCTGGCAAAAATGTAAGGCTATTTTTAGTGTATGACCGTTTAAGCCAAGGGTGCTGCTTATTTTTCTTTGTCTTGCCCGTGGCGGGATGACATCGCTTTTTCTTGCCTTAACGTGCGGAAAAACCAGCTGTCCAGCCGCTCCTCTTCGGGGCTGCCGGCCTTTTCCGGCTCGAGCAGCTGCTCCAACCGGCGGCGCAGCTCTTCATTTTCCTTTGTCAATTGTTTCACTTGTTCATAACGTTGTTCGCTTTGATGGGCCAACTCGCGCAAAACGATATTTTCCGCTTCCATCTCTTTCAACCGGCGCCACAACTCCATCCATTTTTTTTTACCTTTCTCCATGCTCGGTTTTCCTCTCTTTCCCTTCTTTTTCCTTGTCTGACATAGATGTCGTTCATCATTTGTGGATGCATAAGTAAGATGTGTGATAGAAGAATCAAGCACAACTTTTGGTAAAAAGCCATAGATGTTGACAAAATCCGCTTTTGTCCCAACACACTTACCTAGAGGGTTCATAGTATACAGTAGCCCCACCCAATCAAAGGAACGGGGAAAAACGATCGAAGGATAGGAGGATACCAAATGGGTCATTACCATCATCGTCACGACAAAGAACGGCTGTGCATTCGAACTCGCAAAGTCTATGACTGGGTCACTCGACAAATTGACGTTCCGTTGCGGAGCTTCAACGGGCCGGAACTGGAAGACATCTTTCCAACGAGCAAATGCCCGCGTCAAGGGCTGCTATGCGACTGCATCGCCGAGCGGGGACTTGATCCGTCCGAATTAACGATTCGTTGCTTCCTTTCTGACGCTCAAGGAAATCGGATTGACCCGGTCGTTGACCAAGATGCGCTCATTTTCCAAGAAATTGTTCAGCCCCAAGGGCGCCAGCCGGTCAACATCACACTGCCATCCGGCGACACCGTCACATTGCAAAAGGTCAAAGCTCTCATCAAAGGCCATGTCGTCGTCCAAATTGTGAGTGGAAACGGCGTTGTCGTTTGCGAGTCGAAACCGATCCCGTTTGCGACAGCGCAAACGTTCATCCTTTGCGCTCCTGAAGGCACGGAACTGGTCGGACACATTTCCTTCTTCGAATGCGACTCCAGCCTCGTCTGCACCGACAACTTCTCGCAGCTCGACGTCTCCATCACGCTTTGCTTAGAAGTGCAAATGGAAGCAGACGTCAAAATCGAAGTCGAAGCCCGGCTGTGCCAACCGCGCGAAGAGCTGGCAGAAGCGACCCTTTGCCCGACAGCCAAGTTTCCGTCGCAATGCCCGGAAGTCTTCCCCGCTCATTAATGAACGGCTTTTCTGCCCCAGCGAGCCTTTCTCGCTCGGCTGGCAGAAAAGCTTTTTTCTACCTCACGGATTCGGAAGCTTGAACGGATCGCTTTCGATAAACTCTCCGACCAAAAAGCTTTTTCTGCCTCACGGATGCCATACATGTTTCGCTGCCTTTTTACATATGCATGGTAACAACCCGCGTCTTAGGAGTCCGGTGATTTCGTGTAAACTGCTGCTGATCGCTCCCATTTCTTAATTAGAGAAACTTTGCAGAATCAGCTTAAATGCCTCCAATTGGTGTGCGGCAGCGTTTTCCACCGGCCTTCTAGCAAAGCGAACGATAAGGAGGGCAAACAAATGGCTCATCACCGTTCGGATCGAGAACTCCAGCTGCAGCAAAAACTCATTCATTATCGTTCGGAATTGATTCAGTGGGAACAACGCTGGATCGAGCTGCAACAACAGCTAGAAAAAGAACGGCTTCGCACCGAGTATTGGCGACAAAAAGCAAAAGAGTGGAAAACTTCCGTCTTGAACGAGTATGAACAAACTATCGCTGTTCTCCAACAAGAGCTGTTGCGCTGTCAAGTCGCACTCGAGGAACAAGCGCACCAGCCTGCTTCTTTCACGACCGATGAACTGCGTCTCCATGCCTTTTTTCGCTTTTCCGTCATGCTCCCTTCGCATCTGGAAGAGCCGATTTGGATCATCGGCGATCTCATCATGGACAACATCGGAACGGCCGCTGCAGATATTGCCTCGATTTGCCTAACCGTCACTCCTAAACAAGCTGGCTCCTTAAGCGGAAAAATCGCTTCTTCTTCGCTGAGTGATCCAGACCAGCAACCGGGATGGGTTTTCGTTCATTCCGATTGGCAACGTTTCGTTCGTGAAAAGGGAGAATATTGGATTCGTCCTGTCGCCCATCGTTCCCTCGGGCCACGGGAATCGCTTATATTTCCTTCGTTTCAAATTCGCGTGAACCATCCGCTGTCTGCACCGCTCCGTGTAGCGGCCACCGTGTATTGCGCGCAATCGGAACAAGGGATCGAAGCCGTCAATCCGCTGATCATTCAGCCGCTCTCCTAAAGGGACGGTGATGGAAGGAAACAGGCTGCTTACCAGCCTCGTTTCTCAAATCGAAAAGCCCTGTGGCATGAGGATCGCCTTTCAAACGATCCCCCATTGCTCAAAAGAAATAACCGTGTTTAGCCAGCCTTCTAGACGGACGAGTTCTGGCCAAGAGGCAAAACTCCATATTTGTCCCTTTCCTTTCCGCCTCGCTGTTCATACAGTAGTAATGCCAAGATCTAAGGCTGGTGATGGAAGGGAACAGACCGCTTTCTCGCCTCGTTTCGCAAATAGAAAAAACCTGTAGCGCCGGTACACACGTTCCCTAGTAGTCAAGGGAAACAGCCGTGTTTCACCAGCCTTCTCAGCTCCGGTGAAGGAGCATCTCCGGCCAAAGCTGCTTCTCTGTTCAATCCCCTGTGCGGCGAATTCGGCAGTGCGATCATCGCGAGAACGCGGCTGATCTTCACCGGTAGCCAAGAAAGCATCTTCGCCAAGAAAGGAGGGAGCTGGAAATGACGGAACCGTCCTTCTCGCCCGATCTTCCCCAACGGCAGCTGCTGCAACTGTTGGTCGAAAAGACATTGAAAAAACATGGCGTCACTGCGAAGCAAGTACAGCTGACAGCAGAAGAAAAAGAACAAATTCGGCAAATGGTCCAGCAATTGCAAGCCCAAGTGCAACAGTACTTGGAAAGCTTAGAACAGCGCGTCACAGAACATGATGTCGATCCGAACACCCATACCCCAACAAAGAAGCAAGGGAGAAAGACGAAAAAGTAACGACGGCATCCATGGAATCAAAAACGGGCCACTCCCCTTGTCTATTGGCCTACACACCGAATGCCACAAACCGTATGATATACTACAACGACTAAAGGAGGGACTGGACATGAGCCAAGTGATGTATAACCGCGCCTATCCATTGATGGAGACAGCTGCTCACGAACCGCGGCGCTGGTGCGCCACCGATCCCACGATGACCCACCCGGTTTTCAATTGTGAGGACGCGACGATTGGAGCAGACGCCGAACAAAAGGCAGCGGAATACCAATTGTCAGAAGAATGGATTTACATTAAAGATTCTTGCGAAGTGAAAGTATCCACTACCGATACGAAAGCGGCTGTCAACTTGCAAGTAGCGCTGCAGCTAGCCATCATCGTGTTGCTGCAAATCTCGATTGCTGACAGCGAAGTAGCGGAAGAAGTCGCCGCTGAACTGCTGCAAGCTGTGAAAGTCAAACAAGTGTCGCGCCAAAAAACGGTCATTGAAAATTCCCGCAATGTCACCGTTGAAACGACAGACACCCAGGCCGCGATCAATATCCAAATTATGCTGCAGCTGCTGTTGGCGTTGCTTGTCTTCGTCGACATTTTATAAAAGAAAACGGGCGTCCCGGCAACGCAATGGGACGCCTGTTTGACACCTTCCGTAACTTTTTAGCTTTGCCTCCTTTGTTCCCACTGATCCATTCCCCATTGCACCAGTCCCGCCAATGCCGCAACGGCCAAGATGGAACATACTGGCTGAAACAACGCTGGCCACCATACGTACCCCAGCCATAAAAAACCAGCGCTCCAAATGCCTGTGCACCAATAGCAGGACAACAGCTCCCCGACAAATCGCCGGACTGGCTCCTTTCTCACATACCACACGATTTCCTTCGCCCCATCGGGCCCCACTTCCTCTACCGCTTCGTAAAAAGGACGTCGCAACGGAGCAGTGATCTGATCATAAACGAGAAGGCGGGTGAGACGGAAAGCGGCGAAAACGAGGAGAAACATATCCATCAAAGGCACTCGTTACGGCTCCCCTTTCCGTGTAAATCCAATCAAAATAACTTGCCGCACGTCATCGGCGTTCAGTTGACGCTCCCCTTCGTTCGTGGCGATTTTTACCCGTCCTTCCTCCCATTCGGTGACAATTCCTTCGAGCGGTTGGGTCGATTTCGTTTCCAAAAGACATTTCACCGGCGGCAAGTGGCTCGGCAAGGAAGCTAAAAACGCCAATTGCTCCGGAACGGTCATTTGCGAAAACGACGGTTGCCATTCCGGTTCGAATGGCTGTTGTTCCTCTTCTTTCTCCACAAGAACAGACTCCCTTCCACGTCGAACAAAGGATTGCTGCATCGAAGCGGTTGGAGGACGAAGTTTCGGCTGCACGATGTAAAGCAAAGGTTCGGTCTCCATCAGTTTTTTCTCTCGGCTCAATGGCTCTCCTCCTTTCTCTCTGCTTGCCTTATATATGTATGCACGGGTTGGGCAAAAAATTGCTTAATCCCAAACAGAAAAGCCGCCCCTCGCATCGGGACGGCTGCCGTAATTAATATCCTAAAATGTGGTACCCTGAATCGACGTGGATAATTTCCCCGGTGATGCCGCGCGACAAGTCGCTGAACAAAAACAGCGCTGCATCGCCGACTTCCTCTTGGGTCGTCGTCCGGCGGAGCGGAGCGCGCTCCTCGATCTGTTTTAAAATCGAGTTGAAATCGCTCACCCCTTTGGCCGACAGCGTGCGAATCGGACCGGCAGAGATGGCGTTGACGCGGATGCCGTATTTGCCTAAATCGTTCGCCAAATATTTGACGCTCGCATCGAGCGCCGCTTTCGCCACGCCCATGATGTTGTAGTTTTGCACGACGCGTTCGCCGCCTAAATACGTAAGGGTGACGATGCTGCCGCCTTCTGTCATCAGCTCTTTCGCCTCGCGCGCCACCGCGGTGAGCGAATAGGCGCTGATGTTATGGGCGAGCAAAAAGCCGTCGCGGCTAACGTTCATATATTCGCCGCTCAAATCGTCTTTATTGGCATAGGCGATGCAATGAGCGAGACCGTGGATGACGCCAACTTGCTCTTTGATTTGCGCAAAGCAGCGGACAATATCGTCATCGCTTGTCACGTCACAAGGCAATAAAAGCGAGCGTTCATCTTCCAATGTGTCCACGAGCGCCCGCACTTCTTTTTCAAACCGCTCCCCGGCGTAGGTGAACACAAGCCGAGCTCCGGCCGCATGAAGGGAACGGGCGATTCCCCAAGCAATGCTCCGCTTGTTCGCCACCCCCATGACAACGTACGTGCGCCCTTCCAATGATAAAACCATTCGTCCATCCTCCCAATTATCATTTATTCTTAGCACCAGGTGTTAATTCTATTATAGGGGATGCCGGCGGTAATGTAAATGAGTGTTGCGTTTTCCGTTCTTTCTGAATGACGACGGTTTTTCCCACTTTGCAAAACCGAACAGATTCGCTAATATGGTATATGGTACCTGCCTTCCTACGCCCCTGCTTCCCGTTGAAGCGGAGCGCGGGAGGCTCGCGAAAAAACACTGATTCCCTTCATCCAAGCGGACCCGACATGTGGGGGCAGACTGGGCTACTGGTGACAACACCTGATTCCCTTCATCAATGGGAGGAACGCACGAAAAGCAAGACCGATGCAAAAAGGTTTTTCCTGTTGAGAAATGACATGGCAAAGCCGTATCTAGAAGGCTGGTGAAAAACCGCTGCCGCACACCAATCAACGGCATTTTCATTCAAAAAAAGAAAGTTGATTCTGCCAAGTTTCTCTAATTGAGAAATGGGTGGAACTCAGCAGTATTTTGCACGAAATCACCGGTCTTCTAGGATGAAATCACCGGCCTCGCAGATCGGCAACGGGAAGCGGGCATCTTCAAACCCTTTTACGCTTCCCTCTTTTGCCTCTCTCTAGACGATCACCATGCCCGTTTTTTGAGAGAGGAGAGTTTTCTGGCAAATTTCGCTCATATGGAGAGGATCGTTCTATGGATCATGACCGTTTATCCCGTTCGAAACTTGATTACCATTTGTTGTTTCTTTTGTTCTTATTGGCCATTGTCAGCGCCATCGCCATTCATAGCGCTGAACCGATGCTGCCCGAAAAGCTGCAAAACGTCAATTTCGCTTCGAAACAGCTGCAGTGGTACGCCATTGGCGCCGTGGTGATCGCTTTGACGATGATTATCGATTACGACCGATTGTTTCAAATCGCCTGGTATTTATATGGCTTCGGGATGTTGCTGCTGCTTGGCTTGGAGTTGAACGTTCCCGGATCGGTGACCATCAAGGGGGCAACAAGTTGGTACAGATTACCAGGAGGAAACTTTCAGCCATCCGAGCTGATGAAAATTTTTATGATCATCGTCCTTGGCCGCATCATTGTCAACCATCGGGAAAAATATCCCGAACCGACGATCAGGGATGACTTCAAGTTGCTTGGCAAAATCGCCGCCGCGGTTTTGCCGCCGCTCTTTTTGCTTGCCAAACAGCCGGACATGGGGATGTCGATGGTATTTCTCGCCATTACTAGCACGTTGGTGCTCGTCTCCGGCATCCGCTGGCGCATCATTTTCGGCATCGTCTTCTCCGGTGTGGCGGTGGTAGCGTCTGTCGTATTCATTTACTTCTACTTCCCTGATTTTTTCCATCGCTATATTATTGAGGAAGACTATCAGCTCAACCGCTTTTACGGTTGGCTTGCGCCTTATGAGTACTCGACCGACCAAGGATTTCAGCTCATTCGCTCGCTGATGGCGATCGGATCGGGAGAACTGTATGGAAAAGGGCTTGGTCATTTGCAAGTGTATTTGCCGGAAGCGCATACCGACTTTATTTTCGGCGTCATCGCTGAACAATTTGGGTTTGTCGGCTCAAGCATTGTCATCTCGCTCTTTTTCCTGCTTATCTATCGATTTGTTCATATTGCGCTTGAAAGCAACGATTTGTACGGCAGCTATTTATGCGCCGGCGTAGCGGGCATGATTACGTTTCAAGTATTTCAAAACATTGGAATGACGATCGGGCTTTTGCCGATCACCGGGCTGCCGCTCCCGTTTATCAGCTATGGGGGAAGCTCGCTGGCGACTTATATGCTGGCGATCGGCCTCGTCTTAAACGTCCATTCGCGAACCAAAAAATTTATGTTCGCAAGCGAGGAATAACCGCTTGCCGCCGCTCGGCAGGCGGTTTTGTTTTATCCAAAGTCCGTCTGAAAGGCCGGTGAAAAACGACTGCCACGAGCAAATCCATGACATTTCGCCAAAAAAGAAGGCTGATTTCGTCGGTCTTTTCTAACTGAGCAATCGATCGAATCGCAGGATTTTGTCCGAAATCACCGCCCCTCTGAACTTAGCCGCGGTTTTGGCCAATCCAGCTCCTAGGTGGCCGGTGCTGATGCGACAGGGCTTTTCTATTTGAAAAACGAGCTGAATAAGCGGCTTGCACCCTTCAATCCCCCGTCCGAGGATTTCCGACGACAACGGATATACTAGTTTTATCTCCATCATCCATCGAAAGGGGGCCTTCCCATATGATGCTGGACATCATCGGTGACATTCATGGCTGTTTTCGTGAATTCGCAGCGCTCATCGAACGACTCGGCTACCGATGGGAGGAGGGAGTGCCGGTTCATCCCGGCGGACGAAAACTAGGGTTTGTCGGCGATATAACCGACCGCGGGCCGGAGTCGCTGAAAATGATCGAGGTCGTTTCAGCGCTTGTGGAACGAAACCTTGCGTATTATGTGCCGGGCAATCATTGCAACAAGCTGTACCGCTTTTTTCTGGGCCGAAACGTGCAAATCACCCACGGTTTAGAAACAACGGTCGCCGAATACCGCGCCTTGCCGCCAAGCGAGCAAGAGAGAATTCGCCGCACGTTCATCCGCTTATATGAAGGGGCGCCGCTTTATGCCGTGCTTGACGAAGGGCGGCTTGTCATCGCCCATGCCGGCATTCGTCATGATCATATCGGCCGGTTGGACAAAAAAGTGAAAACGTTTGTCCTTTACGGGGACATCACCGGCGAGACGAACGATGACGGAACACCGGTGCGCCGCGACTGGGCCAAGCGATACCGCGGCGATGCCTGGGTCGTTTATGGACACACGCCCGTTCCAGTCCCGCGCTTTGTCGGCCGAACGGTCAACATCGATACCGGCTGCGTATTCGGCGGCGCGTTGACCGCGTTTCGTTATCCGGAAATGAATACCGTCTCTGTGCCGTCATCCATGCCGTACGTGCCGGAGAAATTCCGGGCGTTCTCGTAACAGCCCCCGTTTGTTCATCCGCCCGCGCCTTTGATCAGACGAACGAGATCATCGGGAAGCGGAGCGGCGAACGTATACAGCTTTCCCTCGAGCGGATGAACAAACGACAACGCTCGGCTATGAAGCGCTTGGCGGCCGATCATTTCCCGACTTCCGCCGTACAGCTCATCGCCGGCCAGCGGATGGCCAAGATAGGCCATATGAACCCGGATTTGGTGGGTGCGCCCGGTCTCAAGCCGAAGGGCAACATGTGTATAGCCAAAGAGCCGCCGCAGCACGCGAAAGTGAGTAACGGCCCGTTTCCCGTCCTCCCGCACTTCGCGGGCGATGATGCTGTCGCTCCGCCGCCCGATCGGCGCGTCAATCGTCCCTTCTTCCTCGATGATGACGCCATGGCAGATGGCCTCATACGTGCGTGTCACTTGCCCTTTTTGTTGCAGCGCCGACAGCAAATGGTGCACATGGCGGTGTTTGGCCACCAGCACAAGCCCCGATGTGTCGCGATCAAGCCTCGTCACCACATGAACGGTCGACTCGAGCTGCTGCTGCCGATAGTGGTGAAGAATCCCGTTCGCCAGCGTCCCGCCTGGGTGATGGCGCGACGGAATCGTCGCCAATCCGGGCGGCTTGTTGACGACAAGGACGTAGTCATCTTCATACACGATGTCAAGCGGCATCGCCTCGGGCTCCATCCAATCGCTTGTCCGCTCCAGCGGAAAAACGACGGACAGCCTCTCGCCGGCGCGGAGCACATGGCGGACGGTCACCGGCTGTCCGTTCACAAGCAGCGCCCCGCCGTGAAATTTGATATCGGTAAGCGCGGTGCGCGAAATGTGGTTCTCTTGCAAAAACTGACGCAGCAGCTTTCCGTCATGCTGTTCATCGATCAAAAACGTCATCGTCAACGGCGGCACAGTTTGTCACCTTTCTGCTTCCAAAATCAGAAGATGGCTTGCTTTCAACTCCGTTATCAATGCTGGGCTTTCCCAGCCAACGTGACGCTGAAGCTACAAATCGACGCCAGCGGTTGGCCCCTTTCCTAAGCCTTACGCTGAAGGCTTCGACTCCGTTGTGAAGGAGTCGCGCCCTCCGCCTAGAAGGCTGGTGAAAAACCGCTGTCACACACCAATGATCGCACTTTCATTCAGAAAAGAAGCCTGTTTCTACGAGGTTTCTCTAATTGAGAAATAGGTGGAAGCAGTAGTATTTTGCACGAAATCACCAGCCTCCTAGGAACAGAAACGTTTCTACTCCGTGATAAATGAGTCGCGCACCCGGCGCCAAAACGGAAACGGGCGAAAGCGGGCGAAACGCACTTTTTCATCCGCCACCCGGCATTGAATCGATTTCACTTCTTTGTGCAACAGCGACAAATGGTCGATGGTAATTTGAAAATCGACATGATTGACCGGCTTGAGCAAGCACGTATGGTGCGCCGGCAGCACGAGCGGCGAGCCGATCGTGCGAAAGACGCGATTGTTGATCGACGCCATTTCCGTCACTTGAATCGCTTCAAGCGACGGATGCAAAATGGCACCGCCGAGCGCCTTGTTATAAGCCGTGCTGCCGGTCGGCGTGGAGATGCATAGCCCGTCACCGCGAAACCGTTCGAACCAATCGCCGCGAATCTCAACGTCCATGACGAGCGTCCCGCTGACGCATTTCACCGTGCATTCGTTAAGAGCAAGGTATTTCGTTTCCTTCTCGCCACTAATATGGCGCACGGTCACTTCAAGGAGCGGATACTCGACGACTTGATACGGCGTTTTAGCGATGGCGATGACCAGCTTTTCGATCTCCTCGGGCACCCAATCGGCGTAAAAACCGAGATGGCCTGTATGAACGCCGACGAACGCCGTCTGATCCAACCGATGGCAGTAGCGGTGGAACGCATACAGCAGCGTTCCATCCCCGCCGACGGAAATGACCAAATCAGGCTCCTCTTCGTCGCAGCGCAGATCAAAATCGAGCAAATACGTTTTCATCTTTTGCGCCAAGGCGTTCGAGACGTCATCGCCTTTGGACGTAATGGCAAACGCGAGCGGGGCGTCCGTTCTTGTCATTGTCCTTCTCCTTTTGCCTCTTGTTTTCTGGAAAATGCCGCCTGCGCCTCTTGAATCTCAAAACGGATTTTAGACATTTCCTCATCAAGACGGTAAGCGGCCTCGGCGGCCCGCTGCAGCCGGGCTTTAATATCTTCCGGAAAACGGCCGCTGTATTTATAGTTTAGCGAATGCTCAATCGTCGCCCAAAAGTTCATCGCCAGCGTGCGAATTTGGATTTCCGCCAAAATCTGTTTCTCACCGCGGATCGTCTGCACCGGATAGCGGATGACAATATGGTACGAACGGTAGCCGCTCTCCTTTTTCTGCGTAATGTAGTCGCGCTCCTCAACGATAGTAAAATCGTTTCGTTGGCGCAAAAGTTCAACGACCGTCTTGATGTCGTCGACAAACTGGCACATGATGCGCAGCCCTGCGATGTCTTGCATCTCCTCTTCAAGACGGTCAAGCGGGATGTTTTTCTTTTGCGCCTTATCCAAAATGCTGGCAATCGGTTTCACTCGCCCGGTGACAAATTCAATCGGCGAGTGCGCCTCGATCATCTCAAACTGGGCGCGAATGCCCCGCAGCTTCACTTTCAGCTCCTCGACAGCCTGCTTATACGGGGCTAAAAACAAATCCCAATGATTCACCATCGTACCACCTGCCTCTATACGTTTGCATTTCCCGCGGCTCGGTGCCAACCCACAAGGAACGCCGCTGTCGTCCTCTTTTCCAGCCAGACGAAGAGCCGCACTTCTTGTTCGGTAAACATCCCGAACTGACGCGAATTTTTCATCCCCGGATAGGGATAAAACGCCGCCCATGGAACGTTTCCGTGAAAGTCCCGAACTGACGCGCGATGTTCATCCCCGGGTGGAGGGCGGATCACTGCCCATGGAACTTCTCTACAAAAAATCCTGTCAGCAAGCGGTCACTTTCATCCCCGGGGCGATGTTACATCGCTTACCATGAAAATGCCGAACTGACGCGGATTTTCATTCCCGGGTCGAGGGCAGATCACTGTCCATGGATCTTTTCTGTAAAAAACACCTCTTGCACGGCCTGTTCCAGCTCTTCCCCATAATTGGCATTGCCGCGAATGTTATCGAGCAAATAAGCGAGTTCCTCGTCAAACTGTTCGAGTTCGACGGCTTCCTCTCCGCTTTGCAGCCAAACGGGCTCCTTGGCGGCTAGCATCGCTTTCAATTCCCGCCACCATTGTCGGGGAATGGCGACGTAAAGAAAGCGGTCATTCGTTTCCAAAAGGTAAACAAACGCCAACCCGTCGGAATCCACGAGCATATGGCGCTTCGGGGCCACATCGGCGAGCGAAACGGGAAGATCAGCGCGCAGCCAGAGCCGCCCCGCTTTCCGCTCCGCGTGATGAACGGTCACTTTCTCGTTCATGCTTTCTCTCCTTCCACCTCAACCAAACCTCCGCCCTTTATTTTACCATATTCACCCTCTGCAAACGAAATAATTGATATTCAGCGAAAAACAAACGATAATAGAAAGAGACGATGTCCGAAGAAGGAGAACAACGATGCACCAAGAAGTAGAGAGGGAATGGAAAAACTTGCTGACGCGGGAAGAGTTCGCTGCCATCCGGGCCGCTTTCGGCTTGGATGACGACGCTTTCCGCCGCCAAGAAAACTATTACTTCGACACCCCTTCGTTTGCTTTGAAACAACAAGGAGCGGCTCTGCGCATTCGCGCCAAAGACGGTCGCCTGATGTTGACGCTGAAACAAACGCAAACGGACGGGACGCTGCTGGAAACGCACGAGCCGCTGACGCCGTCTGAAGCGAGCGCGCTTCTCAACGGAGCCGCCCCGCGCGGCGGAATCGCATCGCTGCTAGTAAATTTGGGCATCGATCCGCATCGTTTGCGCTGTTTCGGCTCCCTCGTCACCGATCGCGCCGAATGGCCATACGAAGGCGGTACGTTATGCCTTGACCATAACCGCTACTTGCATTGTGAAGATTATGAACTCGAATATGAAACCGATGACGCCGTGGCGGGTGAGGACCGGTTTTTGCGCCTGCTCGCTGCGCTTGGCATTCCCCGCCGTCCGGCGCCGAACAAAATCGCCCGCTTTTATGCTCAAAAGGATGAAATGGGGGAAAAGGAATGACGATTTCACCGTTGCAATTGCTTGTGGAATGGCAGGCGCTCGCCTCGTTTTCGCCTAATCGTTCCAGCCTCTCGTCGCCCGTCCCTTCGCTGTTTTCGAGCCTCTTGGCCGAATATATGAAAAACCAAGCCGAGGCGGCGGAAACGCTTTCGACTCCGGATGCAGGGCGCGCCAATGCCAGCGCGCCGAACAAGGAAACGGTCCCGTTCTCCGGGGCATCTTCCATTGATCAGCTTATTGCGGCGGCCGCGGAAAAGTACGATGTCGATCCACATCTGATCCGCGCTGTGATTCACCAGGAGTCCGGCTTTCGTCCTGACGCGAAAAGTCGAGCGGGAGCGCTTGGATTGATGCAGCTGATGCCGAGCACCGCCAAAATGCTGGGCGTGGAGAATCCGCTTGATCCGGCGCAAAATATCGACGGCGGAGTGAAATACTTGCGCCAGCTTCTCGACCGATATAACGGTGATGTCACGCTCGCCTTAGCCGCGTACAACGCCGGCCCCGGAAACGTCGATCGTTACGGCGGAGTGCCGCCGTTTGCCGAAACACAAGCGTATGTTAGACGCGTGCTCGACCGCTGGCGCATCTAAACGGCGGTCAAGTCGCTTTGTTTGAGCTGGGCGGCCGTTGCTGATAAAATAGCAATCAAGCGACAACGTATGATCTTCAAGCAAAAGGAGCATCCGCGATGGGAGAGCAATGGCAAACTCTTTATGAGGCGATTGGTGGAGAGAAGACGGTCGCTAGGCTTGTCGAAGCGTTTTATCGGCGCGTAGCTGTGCACCCGGACTTAAAGCCGATCTTTCCTGACGATTTGACAGAAACCGCCCGGAAGCAAAAACAATTTTTAACGCAATACTTAGGCGGGCCACCGCTTTATACGGAGGAGCATGGCCACCCGATGTTGCGGGCGCGCCATCTCCGCTTTGAAATCACGCCAACGCGGGCACAAGCGTGGCTTGCTTGCATGCGGGCAGCGATGGATGAAATCGGCCTGTCCGGTCCAGCGCGCGAACAGTTCTACCATCGGCTTGTGCTCACGGCCCATCATATGGTCAACACTCCAGATTCTCAGGACAGAAAGGAGCATTCCCTTGAATGAGAAGTTCGCTGGGAAAACGGCGCCGGCCTGTGCCGATTCCCAGCCGCTAGGCAACACGAAGAAACCGCTTGAGCTGTATCTCTTTATCGATCCTTTATGCCCGGAATGCTGGGGGCTTGAGCCCATTGTAAAAAAGCTGACGATCGAATACGGCCGTTTTTTTACACTGCGGCACATATTGAGCGGAAAATGGGCGACATGGCGCGCGAAAGGGACGAAGGCCGAAGCGTTAGCAAAAGCGTGGGAATGGATAGCGAACCGATCTGGCATGTCATGTGATGGAAGCGTGTGGCTCGAAAACCGGATTTCCAGCCCGTTTGCCCCGTCGCTCGCCATTAAAGCGGCGGAAATGCAAGGAAAACGGGCCGGTCTCCGCTTTTTGCGCAAACTGCAAGAGCAGCTGTTTCTTGAAAAGCAAAACGTCGCCGATTTGGAAGTGTTGGCCGAATGCGCGGCAGAAGCCGGGCTTGACGTCGATGAATTTTTGCGCGATATGCACTCGCCCGGAGCGGCAAAAGCGTTCCAATGTGATTTAAAAATCACGTCGGAAATGGATGTGGAAGAAACCCCGACGCTCGTTTTGTTTAATGAAAATATCGAGGATGAAGGCATTAAAATTTCCGGATGCTACCCGTACGAGATTTACGCCGAGTTGATCGCCGAAATGCTCGGCTTCCATCCCGAGCCGTCCCCTCCCCCTCCGCTGGAATCATTTTTAGGTCATTTTAAATTCGTCGCCACAAAAGAAGTTGCCGTTGTGTACAATTGGACGATCCAAGAAGCGGAAACGGAAATGAAAAAACTGCAGTTGAAGCAAAAAGTCGAGCGGGTGCCTGTGAAGCACGGAACGTTTTGGCGTTATATCGAAGAGTCCGAACCTTAACTCAAACCATGACACAAAAGAGCCCGGCATTCGCCGGGCTCTTTTGTGTTGTCAAGACAACAAAGGGGATGGGAGAAATTGTTCACGGTCAAACAAAGGGGTATCAGGTTTTTGTCTTCCGTTCACGCTTTTATCTTACCAAATGGACGAATCGATTGACAACCCCTTTGCTCGTTTGTTCACATGATTGTCATAATTTCGGCCGCTTCCTTCGCTTCGAGGCCAGTGATTGAAGGGGAAATACTGCTCTCCAACAATGTTTCGCAAACGGAAAACCTTGCAATGTCATCATTTCATTCCTTGTGATTTCTCACCAATCGAGCGAATCGGTTGTTTTTCACCAGCCTGCCCCGTTTCCCCACTCAAATCAGCGAAGCCGCTCTTTTTTCATCCGCCGGCCTGCAACATAGATGGACAGCATATAATGAAGGAAGACAGCCTAACAAGGGGGGCGTCTTCATGAAAGGGCGAATCGCTTTTTTCTTTTGGACGGCGGCCGTCATCGTCGCATTCATCTTGAACTTGCTCGGATTCATGCGGCTCATTCCGCTCTGGACGACAATGCCGCTGCTGTTTTGCTGTCTCCTTGGGCTCGTATCGACTTGGAACCGCCGTCATCAGTTTAAGGGATTGCCATCGAAACGAATGCGGCTGTAGCCGCATTCGTTTCAGTTCCCAAGCAGCCGCTCGAATTCTTCCAGTTTTTCGGCGAACACTTGGCACGCTTGGCGGATCGGCTCGGCGCTCGTCATATCCACCCCGGCTTTTTTCAGCACTTCAATCGGATAATCGGAGCTGCCCGCTTTTAAAAAGTCGATGTACCGCTTCACCGCCGGTTCACCCTCTTCAAGAATTTGCCGGCTAAGCGCCGTCGCCGCGCTGAAACCAGTCGCATATTGATACACGTAGTAGTTGTAATAAAAATGCGGAATGCGCGCCCATTCCAAGCCGATTTCTTTGTCGACCACCATGTCGCTGCCGAAGTACTTTTGATTCAAGTCATAGTACAGCGATGTCAGCGTCTCTGCCGTCAGCGCCTCCCCTTGCTGCTCCTTCAAATGGATCAAATGCTCAAACTCGGCGAACATCGTCTGCCGAAAGACGGTGCCGCGGAATCCTTCAAGGTAATGGTTGAGCAAATACAGCCGCTTTTTGTCATCATCGATCGTTTTCAATAAATAATCATTCAACAGCGCTTCGTTGCACGTCGACGCCACTTCGGCGACAAAAATCGAATAATGGGCGTATGGATACGGCTGCGTTCGGCGTGTGTAGTAGCTGTGAACCGAATGGCCGAACTCATGAACGAGCGTAAACAAATTGTTGACGTTGTCCTGCCAGTTGAGCAAAATGTACGGGTGTGTGCCGTACGCTCCCGAGGAATAGGCCCCGCTCCGCTTTCCTCGGTTTTCGCGGACATCAACCCAGCGATTCTCAAGTCCTTCTTTGACAATGGCGATGTATTCCTCCCCGAGCGGCGCCAACCCTTCCAGCATATACTGCTTCGCTTCGTCATACGTCACTTCCATTTTTACCTCTTTGACTAGCGGCGTATATAAGTCGTACATGTGCAGCTCATCGAGCCCGAGCGCTCGTTTGCGCAGCCGCACGTAGCGATGCAGCAGCGGCAAATGCTCGTGGATGGTAGCGATCAAGTTGTCATATACGCTCTCAGGAATGTTGTTCGCATCCAACGCGGCCTGCCGGGCGGATTCATAGCGGCGGACGCGAGCAAAAAAGTTATCCTTTTTCACCGCGCCGGCTAACGTATTGGCAAAGGTGTGTTGGAATTGATCGTACGTCTGGTACACCGCGTAAAACGCATCGCGGCGAACACGGCGATCCGCGCTTTCCAAAAAGCGGATGAAACGCCCGTGCGTGACTTCCACTTCCTCACCGTTTTCATCGACGATGGCCGGAAAGGTCAAATCGGCGTTATTCAACGCGCTGAACGTGTTGGACGCTGACTGCATCACCTCGGCCGCCTGCGCCAACAGCGCCTCCTCCTCAGCCGAGAGAACGTGCGGGCGTTGGCGCGTAATCTCATCCAAGGCATGAGCATACAATCGAAGCGGCTCGTACTGTTCCAAAAAGGCGCGCAACGTCGCCTCATCGATGGCCAAAATTTCCGGAACGATGAACGCCATCGCGCTGGACGCTTCGCTGTATAAACTTTTCGCCCGAGCGTCAAGCCCTTGGTAAAAGGAGTTGGTTGTGTCTTGATCATAGCGCATATGGGCGTATGTATACAGCTTGCCAAGCCGCATCGATACTTCGTCTTGATATTGCAGCGCCTCATACAGCAGTTCCGGCGATTCGCCAAGCCGCCCTTTGTACTCCCCGAGCTTCGGGATCATGGCTTTCACTTGACGGAACTCCTGCTCCCACGCCTCATCAGTTGGAAAAATGTCTTCTAGCCTCCATGTCTCTTCAATCGGAATCTCGCTGCGCGACGGCAGCGACTTCTTTGTCTTTTTTTCCTCCACCATGTCATCGTCCTCCTTCATATGATTGATACATGTATTATTATTCTCCATTTCTTGTTTCTTTTCCTGTTTTTTGCTCATGTTTTCCGCTTGGCGCCAACTCGAGCGCCCGCCAATACGCCGCCAGTGCCGGCGTGTCGCGGATCGTTTCGAGAAGTCTCCCCTCTTGCCGCAGCATGTCTTCCACGGTGGCCGGAAACGTGAGCGGCTTGACGAGGCGAAGCCGTTCCCCAGCTTCGCGCTGAAGATAGCCGAGCAGCCGCAGCCAATGCACATACTCAGCGACAGCCTGCCGGTAGTTGTCGCGGCCGACAAGCGGCAAGCGGCGGGGGACAAGCCGTCCGGTGCGGATTTTTTCATCCATCCAGCGCAAGAGCTGGGCCATCGTCATCGTCTGTCCCGGCGCGCGAAGAAATGGAAGCAGCATGTACGTCTGCCAAATGAACGGAGACGTCTCCCATAAATAGCCGCGCGGCAGCGGCCAGCCCGCTTCGACCGGAAACAGCGCCGGCACGATCCCCAATTGGTAAAAGTCGGAACAAATCAAGCGAGTCGCCCGATTCGGGTAAAGCGGAAACGTCCGGCGCCACTGTTTTTTCTTTTCGAGCCATTGCTCCCAAAACAGCGGGGGAAGCGGTGGATGGCAAGCGGCGGTCAAAGCGGTGAAATCGAGCGAGGAAAGCGGAACAGAGTCAATCGTGGCCAACGCGCGGCGGACAGACAATGGCAAGGGGCGGACGAGACGGATGAATCGTTTCGTTTCGGTGCTGTAGTACCATATATGAGGAAGAGAGGAGGAGGAAAAGCGATGAGCAAACAGCCATTGAAAGCGGGAAAGCGCGACATCTCCCGCCGGCGTTGACAAGCGCCGCAAATGATGAGCGCCCAACACCCAAAGCGGGCGAATGCCGAGGCGGCGATAACCGTCATTGCGCTCGTAAAACACGGATTCCTCGATCGTCGAGCACTGATACTCGAGGGCATAGAGATGCCACTGATGGCGGAACAGCACATCGGGGCGTTGGCGAATCGCAGGCAAATACGGTTCTAGCTTCGCTTCGATGCCTTGGGTGGTAAGCCATACAAACCAGTCGCGTTTTCCGATCAAGTGCCGCTCCGATTCCGGTTCATGCTCAGCCGGACAAGCCGTTCCTTTCCGATGAGCAAAATGCGGCAAGCGACGGGGGCCGGACCGCAGCACGACTTCCTGGCGGCAGGCAGGGCAAAAAAACGGCGCGCGGCGCTTCCAACCAGCCAGCCGCTCCTCGCTCCACCGTTCCGCTCCGACAAGCGACAACACTGTTCCGTCCGCTAAAAGAGCAACGAACAACCGCATCACTCCTTTGTCCATCAAAACTAGATGGCTGGTGATTTCATCATGGATACAGCTTTACACTGTCATTTTTTAACTAGAAAAGCCTCGTTGCATCGGTCCTGCTTTTCGCTCATTCTCCTATTGATGAAGGGAATCAGCCGTTTTTCACCAGCCTTCTAGACAGGGGGCGAACGCCAATCCGACACACCACGACGGACAGCACTCGTTCCCGTCAAGACAACGGTTCGTTCCCTTCGATTGCGAACGAAAAATGACAAGCTTCCCGTGCCACGCAACGAACGGATATGCCGAAAGCGTCATCACGCCTTCCGCGGTTGCTGGTTTACGCGTTTTGTATTCGCCAGCCCCCGTCCTTTTTCCTGCCCATGGCGCAGCAAAAAAACCTGCCCGAATGAGCAGGTGTTCCTTACAGCGCGTTACAAGAGCGGAGACAACAGCCGGGACACCGATTCAGCAAGGCGAACGCGAAACGGGCGCCGCTGAAACTGTTCATAATCGAGCACGGTCGCATGGCGGAAGTCTTCCAGAAAATCTTGGACGAGCTTTTGAATGCTGTCAGTATAATACAAAAACGCGTTCACTTCAAAATTTAAATGAAAGCTGCGCATATCCATGTTCGCGGTGCCGATCGACGCGAGCTCACCGTCAACGACAATGACTTTGCTGTGCAAAAATCCTTTTTCATACTCATAAATTTTCACCCCCGCTTCCAACAGCTCAGGAAAATAGGAGCGCGAGGCGTAAAAAACGATCTTTTTATCCGGCCGCTTCGGCGCCAAGAGACGAACATCGATGCCGCTCAACGCCGCCACTTTCAGCGCCGTTAAAATGTCTTCATCCGGCACAAAATACGGCGAAGCCACCCAAATCGACTGCTTGGCGGAAGTGATCATGGCAAAATACAGCTGCTTGATGACCTCCCACTTCTGATCGGGACCGCCAGCAATCAGCTGCACCCCGCCTTGTCCTTCTTCGTCGATCAACGGCGGTGACAAGTAGTCTGGCGTCAACAGCCGCTCACCCGTCATATAATACCAATCTTGCCAAAAGATCAACTGCAGCGTTCGGACAGCCTCCCCGCGGATGACTAAATGCGTATCGCGCCAAAACCCGAAATATTCGTTCTTCCCCAAATATTCATCCCCAATGTTCAGCCCGCCGACAAATCCGACGCTTCCGTCGATGACGATAATCTTGCGATGGTTGCGAAAGTTGATTTGATTGCTCAAAAACGGCAGGCGCACGGGGGAAAACGGGATCATCTCGACACCGGCGGCGCGCAGCTCCTCGATATAGTCGCTAGATAATTTCCAGCTTCCGACCGCATCGTATAAAAAGCGGATTCGCACCCCTTGGCGAGCCTTTTTAATCAACAATCGCTGCAATTGTTGACCGATCTCATCATGCCGGACGATATAATACTCCAAATGAATATGATGAGCCGCTTTTTCCAGCTCCGCAAAAATGGCGGCAAACGTCTCGTCCCCATTGGTCAGCACCGCGGTTTGCGATGCGAGCGAAACCGGGTGCTGACCGATGCGATAGGCCAAGCGCAACAACGGCTGCTGATGAGGCGCCATCGGCAGCCGCTCGACGGCAAACGGCGACGGCTCTTGAAACCGAAGCAGCACCGCTTCATCAAAGTCTGCTTTTCTCTTGAAACGGCGCTGCTGCCAATAGTTACGCCCAAACAAAAGGTAAAACAAAAAGCCGACGAGCGGGAAGCTGCCCAGCACGGCAAGCCAAGCGATCGTTTGCGCCGGCTGGCGATTTTCCAATGAAATGACAAACGCAATAAAGACAACCGAACAAGAGATGAGCACGCTGAAAATACCGAGCAGCTTTCCTTCCCAAAATCCATGTGTCAAGGTCAGCAGCGCACCGACAACGACAACAAGAATGGCGACTCTAGATGAATTTCTCAAAAAGACCCCCCCACCTGCTTTTCATAAGCAGCCGCCTAATTTCTCTTTGTTTCCCCGCCCCGCGGGCTGACTTTGGCCATTGACGCAGAAAACGCCGATTTCTGGCGCGAAATCGGCGAAAGAACCTTATCGAGCGGGAAAATACGTTTTCAACGTTTCGAGCGCATTATCGCCCATGATTTCTGTTCCATACTCTTCAAGGCGATAAATCGTCAGCTGCGAGTCGCTTCCGTATTCCAGCAGAAGGCTGAGCACATTGTCGACTTCGTGTTCAGAGTAATGGTCGCCAAATTCGACAAACAAGTAGTACCGCCCCTCAAATTGGAACAAACGGTTCGACAATCCAGAAAAGTCAGCGCGGTACGCCAGCGAAAGGATATCCTCAAAATCGTTGAAGGAAAGGATAAATTGCAGGACATCTTGTTCACCGCCATCTTCCAGAGCCGCCTTGGCCCCGAAATGGAAATGATGGCCGAACAGCGATTCCATTTTTTCATCAGCGGACAGCGTAAACTCGCGCCATTTTTCTTCCGGAAGCGGCAGTTCCAGCTTGCTTCCATCCTTGGACAGCTGCGCTTTCGTCACCACCACTTCCAGCCCTTTTTCCAATGCCTGCACTTGAATCCAAAGCGGGCCCTCGAGCGAAAAGTCGCTTTCCCCATGGACTTCATCCATCATTTCCCAAAACAATTCTTCGCTCCGTTCGCGATTGTACCAAATTTCCTCACGGTCAAAGCCGCGCTCTTCTATATCAACGTAAGAAATATAAAATTTCACGGTATGCTCGTTAATACGTTCCATTTCCATCTTTCTCAACTCTCCCTTCTACACAAGAGAAATAAAAAGGGAAGGGATCCAAACCCCCAAAGACTATGCCAAACTGCATATCTTGTACTTTTATTTTATGATAAAAAACAGAGGAAGGGAAATAAAAAAACGCGTTTTTAAAAATTGGTTATGAAACCGGCCATGTCCTACTATAATGATGATGAACACGGACGGAATGAGGGACGCGATGATGGACGAATATATCGTTTCGATTTTGCTCATTATCGGCATTGATGTCATTCTCGGTGGGGATAACGCTGTTGTGATCGCCTTGGCGAGCCGCAACTTGCCGGAACGAAAACGCAACGCCGCCATTATTCTCGGCACCGCTCTCGCCATCGCTGTTCGCATTGTCTTGACCGCAGCCGTTGTTTGGCTGTTGACCGTGCCGTTCTTGCAGCTGGCGGGCGGCATCGTTCTCTTTTGGATCGCGCTCAAGCTGATTGGGAAAAAAGAAGAAACATCGGCTGTCATCAAAGCCGAACCCTCTCTCTGGAAGGCCGTTCGAACCATCGTTGCCGCTGACGTGGCCATGGGCCTTGACAACGTCATCGCCATCGCCGGGGCTGCCCAAGGTCATATCGGGCTTGTCATCTTCGGCTTTCTCTGCTCGGTTCCTATCATCATTGTAGGCAGCAAACTCATCCTTTATGCCTTGGAGAGGTTCCCGTTTCTCATTTATGTCGGCGGCGCCTTGCTCGCGTATACAGCCGGAAAAATGATCGCCGCCGAAGAACGGCTGCGCCCGTTTTATGACCCGCGCTGGGAACTCCTCTTCCCGCTTTCAGCGGCCGTTCTTGTCGTTTTGCTTGGCTTTGCGGCCAACCATCGATCGCGCGCCGCATAACCCGAAACGCTCCATGGGCAATCCCTTGCCCTCCAGCTAGGAAGGAAACTGGCCGCTTGTCGGCGCGTGATTTTCACAAAACGATCCACGGGCAATGCCTTGCCCTTCACCCGAGGATGAAAATCATCGTTCGCCAAGGCGTACAGGCACGAAAGTTCCATGGGCAGCGACTTCACCTAGGAGGACGAAAACGATCGCTCACCGATGCGTATGTTCACGAAAGTTGCATGGGCCACAATCTGCCCTTCCCCCAAGGGGGGAAGAAGCAGGCGCCAGTGCGACATGTTCACGGAACAGATCATGATAAAAAACTTCTACATGGCGAACCATGTAGAAGTTTTTTATCAGCCGTTGACGAGCCGCTGTGCTTCGCGCAGCTGATACGCGCGCACTTTGCGCGGCAGAAAGCGGCGGATTTCATCTTCATTGTAACCGACTTGCAGCCGCTTTTCGTCAATGATGATCGGTCGGCGCAAAATGCCCGGATTTTTTTGAATGAGCTCATATAAATCTTGAAGCGGCAAAGTTTCCAAATTAATGTTCAACTTTTGGAACACTTTTGAACGAGTCGAAATGATTTCATCCGTCCCCGTTTCCGTCATCCGCAAAATTTCCTTAATCTCCTCAACCGTTAGCGGCTCGGAGAAAATATTGCGTTCGACATATGGAATATCATGCTTCTCGAGCCACGCCTTCGCCTTCCGGCACGATGTGCAGCTCGGTGATGTGTATAGCTTGACCACTTTGATCACTCCTTTTCACAAGGAATCCCTTGCTCCATCTGTCCCCTTTACGCGAGGACAGGCATCATGCGAAGCATTCGATGGCATAGCGGTACGGCCTACACCCGCCGATGCGGCCGTCAGCAGGGTTGCCAATCGTTTGCAAATTGAAATGACTTTAACATGATATATTATACAATAAATCCGCAAAGAAAGATATAGTTTTTCCATCAACCATGGAATTTTCTTTCGTTCTACTTTCCAGCGCTCTAAAAATCGTCTACAATGAAAGAAGAAGAGGAAAAGGGAGGAAAAACGAATGGCCGGCTATTTCCTCGATTTTGTCATCGTGGCGGCGCTGATCGTCGGGGGCACGGCGTTGATGGGAAACATCAGCCGTACGATGGGAGAGCGTTTGTTTGGTCGAAACAAAAGAAGAGCACACATTGAGGCCTCCCGTCACATTCAGCAAGGCTGGAACGCTGTCGGCGGGAAAAAATAACCGTTCTCGAGGTAGCGCGCGCACATGCGCCGTCTCCCACCGCTTTCCTTGCGGCGCAGAGACGGCGCTTTTTTTTGGCGCTCGCCTGCCGGGCGACCGTTTAGGCGTACATCGCCCGGTATCGTTTGTATTCTTCTTCGGAGCAAAGCACAAAATGCCCCGGTGTAATTTCGCGAAATTCGAGCTCTTCACCGTCTTTGTAGCCATGCTGAGACGGATCATAAACGATCCGCCGGCGCGTTCGCTCCGTTTCCGGATCCGGAAGCGGAATGGCGGAAAGCAGCGCCTTGGTGTACGGATGGATCGGGTTGCGGTACAGCTCTTCTGATTCGGCCAGTTCGACCATTTTGCCGAAATACATGACCCCGATCCGGTCGCTGATGTATTTGACCATCGACAAGTCATGGGCGATAAACAAATACGTCAACCCTTTTTCGCGCTGCAGCCGCTTCAATAAGTTCACGACTTGCGCCTGGATCGAGACGTCAAGCGCGGAAATCGGCTCATCGGCGATGATGAACTCCGGCTCGACGGCCAGCGCCCGAGCGATGCCGATCCGCTGGCGTTGACCGCCGGAAAACTCGTGCGGGTAGCGGCTCGCGTGCTCACGGTTTAAACCGACCGTCTCCAGCAGCTCATAGACGCGCCGCATCCGCTCTTCTTTCGTTTTCGCCAGCCCATGAATGTCAATGCCTTCGGCGATAATATCGGCGACCGTCATCCGCGGATTGAGCGAGGCGTACGGGTCTTGGAAAATCATTTGCATTTTCCGGTTTAACTCTTTGAGCTCTTTTTTGGATTTCTTGCCGTGCACATTGACGCCGTTAAACAGCACTTCCCCTTCCGTCGCCTCATACAGCCGGATGATCGTCCGCCCGGTCGTCGACTTGCCGCAGCCTGACTCGCCGACCAATCCGAACGTTTCGCCTTTGTAAATATCGAATGTCACGCCGTCGACCGCTTTGACGACTTCACCGCGGCCAGCCGGGAAATATTGCTTTAAATTTTTCACTTCCAACAGCTTTTGTCTAGCCACGCGGGGTTCCTCCTTTCCGAGCGACGATCTCGGCGAACCGTTTCATCCGCTCGCGCACGATCGCCGGCGGCTCGACGTTCGGCGCCATCTCATGCAATAGCCATGTCGCCGCATAGTGAGTGTCCGACACCTGAAACATCGGCGGCTCAAGTTCATAGTCAATTTTGAGCGCGTACGGATTGCGCGGCGCGAACGCATCGCCTTTGGGCGGATTTAACAAATCGGGCGGCGAACCCGGGATCGAATACAGCTCTGTATCTTTATGGTCAAGGCTCGGCATCGAGGCGAGCAGTCCCCATGTGTACGGGTGTTTCGGATTATAAAAAATTTCGTCGACCGTGCCGATTTCCACGATTTTGCCCGCGTACATGACCGCAACGCGATCGGCCATGTTGGCGACGACCCCTAAGTCGTGGGTGATGAAAATAATCGACATGCCGAGTTTTTTTTGAATGTCTTTCATCAGCTCCAAAATTTGCGCCTGAATCGTCACATCCAGCGCGGTCGTCGGTTCATCGGCGATCAAAATTTTCGGATTGCACGCCAAGGCGATGGCGATCACCACGCGCTGGCGCATCCCGCCGGAAAATTGGTGCGGGTATTGCTTTATGCGCAGCTCGGCGTTTTTAATGCCGACCAGCTGCAACAGTTCGATCGCCCGTTTGCGCGCTTCGTCTTTTGACAGCTTTTGGTGTTTTAAAATCACTTCCATAATTTGCTTTCCGATCGTCATCGTCGGATTGAGCGATGTCATCGGGTCTTGGAAAATCATTGAAATTTTCGCACCGCGAATCGATTGCATGTCTTTCTCCGACAGCTTCGTCAAGTCTTTCCCTTCAAATAAAATTTCCCCTTGCTTGATTCGGCTCGGCGGCGTTGGCAACAGGCGCATGAGCGCTTTGGACGTCACTGATTTCCCAGACCCCGACTCGCCGACAATCGCCAACGTTTCCCCTTTATACAAGTCGAAGGTGACCCCGCGGACGGCTTGCACTTCGCCGGCGTGGATGTCGAAAGAAACATGCAAATTGTTTACCTGCAAAATTTTCTCCATCGGTTTCACCCCTTCCGTTCCTTATTTGCGCATTTTCGGGTCCAACGCATCGCGGATTCCGTCAGCCACCAAGTTGAAGCTCAAAATGAGCAAGCTGATGACGACCGCTGGAATGATCATCAAATGCGGATACGTTTGAATCGACTTATACCCATCGTTGACAAGCGAACCGAGCGATGCTTCCGGCGGGCGGATGCCAAGGCCGATAAAGCTCAAAAACGCCTCGGTGAAGATGGCTGATGGAATCGTGAACATCGTCGTGATGATAATCGGGCCGATGACGTTCGGAATCAAATGTTTGAAAATAAGCCGCGATGTCGGCGCCCCGAGCGTCCGTGCCGCCAACACATATTCCATGTTCTTTAATTTCAACACTTGCCCGCGCACGATCCGCGCCATCGTCGTCCAACCGGTAATAACCATCGCCAAAGTGATAGAAATGATTCCGGGTTCAAAAATCAAAATGAACAAAATGACCACGATCAAATACGGAATACCGTTTAAAATTTCGATAATTCGCTGCATCACATTGTCGACGCGGCCGCCATAGTAGCCGGAAATGCCGCCGTACGCAATCCCGATCAATAAGTCGATCAATGCGGCCAGCAAGCCGATATAAAGGGAGATGCGCGTGCCGTACCACGTTCTCACCCACAAGTCGCGCCCTAAGTCATCCGTGCCAAACCAATAATACTCTTTGACACCGCGCTGTTTATACACATCAACGCCGTTTGCATCCCGGCCGTCAAACGGAAGCCAATGAACATGTTCAAGCACCGGGATTTTCGGCGGAAGTTTCGCATGCCGCAAGTTTTGCTCCTTGTACGTCCGGTCGCTCACCATCGGGGCGATGATCGCCATGAGCGTCAGAATGATAATCATCACAAGCCCGACGATCGCTGCTTTATTTTCGCGAAGGCGAAGCCAAGCATCCTGCCAAAACGTCAAACTCGGACGATTGATCTTCTCCTGCTCACCGACGTTCGGCGGGGCGGGCTGAAACCAATCCGATGAAAGTTGTTCATAGTTTTGTTTCGCCATTATTTTTTCCCTCCCGCTAACCGGATGCGTGGATCGACAATCCCATACAACACGTCAACGATAAAGACAGCCAAAATCAACAAAGCCGAATAAAACAACGTCGTGCCCATAATGACAGGATAATCGTTCAGTTCGATCGAGCGAACAAACTGCTCCCCAAGGCCAGGGACAGCAAACAATTTCTCAATCACCAACGTTCCAGTCATTAAATTGACCGTCATCGGGCCTAAAATCGTAATGACAGGAATGAGCGAGTTGCGAATGGCATGTTTGAGAATAACCCCCGCTTGGCTAATCCCTTTCGCTCGAGCGGTCAAAATATAATCAGAGCTCAACACCTCAAGCATCTCGGTGCGCATAAAGCGGGCGATGCTGGCGATGACCCCGACAGACAGCGCCAAGGTCGGAAGAATGGTATATTTGAAGCCTTCCCAAAACGCTACCGGGAGCAACTGCCATTTCACAGCGATAAAGTATTGCAAAAATCCCCCAAGCACAAACGATGGGATGGAGGCGCCCAATACGGCAATAACTGTCGCCGTATAATCTTCCCAGCGATTGTGGCGAATCGCCGCGACAATTCCGAGAATCAACCCGACGATCGTCCCAAAAACGATCGCCTGAAACCCGAGCTGGGCCGACGGGCCGATTCGGTCGCTGATCAGTTCCGTCACCGGACGGTTGTCATATTGGAACGATACGCCGAGATCGCCTTTGAGCAAATTCCCTAAATAGAGCATGTACTGAACAGGAACAGGCTTATCCAATCCGTATTCTTTTAAAATCAACGCCTTTTGCTCCGGCGTCAGCTTTTCTTGGTTTTGCAGCGGCGAGCCGGGCAGCAGCTTCATCAAAAAGAACGTCAGCGTGGCGATAATGAACAATGTAACGACCATATAAACGAACCGTTGAAGCGTATATCGCGCCATGGACGCACCTCCTCTGCTTTTCTTGGAAAATCCCACACACAACGGTAATAAGGATGTTCAACCCCTGGTTTAGGGCAGCTCGCTGCCCATGGATCTTTCTGTGAAAATGCCGCACGGGCGCGGGATTTTCATCCCCCGGGTGGAGGGCAAAATGTTGCCCATGGGCCTTTTCTGTGAAAATCCCCTCGGCAAGCGTTGATTTTCATCCCCGAGTGGAGGGCAAATCACACTGCCCATGGAACGTTCAGTGAAAACCGCCCATACCTTCATCAATCGTTTCGATGTTGGGGCAGGGCAAGACGTTGCCCATGAGACGTTTCTTTGACCTCCCCACGCCGTTTGTCATCATTTTCATGACCTGCGCGCTTTTTTCTATAATCTTCGCTGTTTTTCGACATTTTTCGCTTTGGCAGGCAAAAGGAGAGTATATGCCTTGTGCATATACTCTCCTCCGCATTTTCAAGAGAACAATGGATTACTTGACATACGCCCATTTCAAGCTGTAGTCGGCGCCGACTAGGTGCGTGACGAAATCTTTGACGTATTCACGTTGCACATACGCAGTGCTGCGTTGATACAGCGGAGCGATCGGCATTCCTTCAAAGACGATTTTCTCGGCTTTCAGCATAGCATCCCAACGAGCTTGTGGATCGTTGGCAATCGTTGTTTGCGCGTCTTTGATTAACTTGTCATACTCGGCATTCGACCAGCCGGTTTCATTGTGCGGGCTTGTCGATGTCCAGAGCTGCAGGAACGTCATCGGGTCTTGATAGTCCGGACCCCAAGCGGAGTACGACAAATCATATTGCATATTGCTTTCAAGCTTCAGCTTTTGCGCAAACGGTTGCTGTTTGATGTTGATCGTCAAGCCCGGCAAGTTTTTCTCGAGCTGTTCTTTTACATACTCACCGATTTTCTTCGCGTTGTCGGTGTCATAGTTCAGCAGCTCGACTGTGAATTTGTCTTTGCCCAGCTCTTTTTTCGCTTGCTCCCACAGTTTTTTCGCTTCATCCGGATTGTAATTGACCAAATCGCCGTTCACATCGCGGAAGTCTTTGCCATCCGGACCAGTGACGAAGTCTTTCGGGACGGCGAACTTCGCCGGGATCGAACCGTTGTTCAGCAGCGTATCAACCATCGCTTGCGTGTCGATGGCCATCGCGATCGCTTTGCGGGCGTTGAGGTTGGTCATCGGTTCTTTTTTCGTGTTCATGCGCAGCCAGTAGAGCGACGGATCCAATTTCGTGTGGAAGTTTTTGTCGTTTTTGTACTTGTCAACGAACTCCGCGGTCAGGACGACGCGGTCCGCTTGTTTCGTTTCATACAAGTTGACGGCTGTCGCTGTGTCTTTGACGACTTTGACATTGACTTTTTCGAGCTTCACTGTGTCTTTGTCCCAATAGTTCGGGTTTTTCGTGTAAACCCATCCTTGTTCGTGCTTCCACTCGCTCAACACGAACGGGCCGTTGTACAGCGTTGTGTTGGTTTCAAGACCGTATTTTTTGCCTTGTGCTTTCACAAACTTTTCGTTTTGCGGCATGAACGTGCCGAACGCTGTCAAACCGACGAAATACGGAACAGCGTTTTTCAGCTCAACTTTGAGCGTGTAGTTATCAAGAGCTTTGACGCCGACTTGGTCAAGCGGCACTCTGCCTGTGTTGGCTTCTTCCGCGTTTTTAATGCCGTACATAATGTACGCGTATTCCGATTTCGTTTTCGGATCGAGCACGCGCTTCCAAGCGAATTCGAAGTCGTGCGCCGTCACCGGATCGCCGTTCGACCACTTCGCGTCTTTGCGAAGCTTGAACGTGTACGTTTTGCCGTCGTTGCTCACTTCATAGCTTTCCGCTACTCCCGGCACCGGTTTGTTGTCTTTGCCTAAGCGGTACAAGCCTTCCATGACGTTGTTCAAAACGATAAACGATACTTGGTCGGTAGCGAGCGCCGAATCAAGCGACGGGATCTCCTGATTTTCAAGCAAATTCAGCACTTGTTCCTTCTTTGCCGCCGGTTTTTCATCGCCCTTACCACTTTGGGCATTGTTGTTGTCCTTGCCGCCACACGCCGCTAAAAACGTCGACAGCGCGAGAAGCAGGACGACGAAGAATGAAAATCGCTTCTTCACTAAAACCCCCCCTTAAAGATTATGTAGTGTATTACAAATCTTCTGAACGATTCGATTTCAGAAGATTGTACTTACATGCTTTATTATACCTCGTGTTAGTATACTTGAAAAGAATTTTTTTATTTTCTTAAATAAAAATTTTCGAATTACTTGTAATCCAATAAAGAAGCACCGCATCCTTACCAAGATGGATTGTACCTAGTTTTGTCCCCTTTGTAAATAAAAAATTTCTGTCAATGATTAGGAAAGCGCTTACAATATAACTTTTCTCCGGCTGCCGCGAACGCTTGATTCAGACTGATTCGACCGTTTTTATTTTTCTTTCTGTTTTTTGATATAATTTTGTCAACCAAGTTGACCACCTTATTTCGAACGCGAACCAAACGAACGCGGGATATGATAAAATAAGGACAACGACCGACAAGGCGAGGGGAAGGATGGATGAAACAGACTGCGGTTCGAACCGGATGGCTCATCGCCGCCATGATGGCAGCCGGTGCGCTCATCGTCGCTTGGCAAGGGGCATGGACGGCTGTCGCCTTCATTAACGCCACCTTTTTGCTCTCTTTGGTGCCGCTGTCATTGGGGGGGCTTTTGTTTGTTTATGAACGCGGGTTTTTCAGCGGATTTGCGTATGGATTCCAAAAATGGCGCAAAAGCGCCGGGACAAAGGCGGAGCGGTATCTTGAAGAAGCGGCCGCGGAGCAGGAATTCGCACAACCGCCCGGCCCGCGGCGTTTTGCGGTCACTTATCCGCTTCTTTTGTCCGGACTCCTTCTGTTTCTCGCGATGATCGCCGCCGGATACGCCGTGCAATAAAGGTTGCAACAGCTGAATGGTTTCCGTATAATATAAAGCAAATCGAAAACCAATCGGGCGATGAGAAAGAAAAGTACATATGGCGATGCCTTCAGAGAGCTTGTGGACGGTGCGAACAAGCGGCTAGCCATATGGAATGGGCTTTCGAGCTTCCCGCCGAACCGGCGACGCAGTAGGCGAGGACGTTCCTCCACGTTACAGGAGGCCATGCGTGAGGCATGGGCTAAGCGATTGCGCTATGGGCGCAATAAGTAGGGTGGCACCGCGGTCCTACCGTCCCTATCCATGGGAGGGAAAGGACCGTTTTTATTTTTGTCTTAAGGGAGTGAAAAGCGATGAAAACGATTTTTTCTGGCATTCAGCCAAGCGGCGTCATCACCCTTGGCAATTACATCGGGGCGCTGCGGCAGTTTGTCGAGCTGCAGCATGAATACAACTGCTATTTTTGCATCGTTGATCAACACGCCATTACCGTTCCGCAAGACCCCGACCAATTGCAGCAAAACATTCGCCGCCTCGCCGCCCTCTATTTGGCGGTCGGCATCGACCCTGCGCAGGCGACGCTGTTCATCCAGTCCGAAGTGCCGGCGCACGCTCAAGCGGCTTGGATGCTGCAGTGCCTCGTTTATGTCGGCGAACTGGAACGGATGACGCAATTTAAAGAAAAATCGGCCGGCAAAGAGGCGGTCAGCGCCGGGCTGCTCACGTACCCGCCGCTGATGGCCGCCGACATTTTGCTTTATAACACCGACATCGTCCCGGTCGGCGATGACCAAAAACAGCATATTGAATTGACGCGCGATCTAGCCGAGCGCTTCAACAAACGGTACGGCGAGCTGTTCACGATTCCCGAGGCGCGCATTCCGAAAGTCGGCGCCCGCATTATGTCGCTCGTCGAGCCGACGAAAAAAATGAGCAAATCCGACCCGAACCCGAAAGCGTACATTACACTGCTTGACGACGCGAAAACGATCGAGAAGAAAATCAAAAGCGCCGTCACCGACTCGGAAGGGACGATCCGCTACGATAAAGAGGCAAAGCCGGGCATTTCGAACTTGCTCCATATTTATTCAACGTTATCGGGCCAGCCGATCGAGGAGTTGGAGCGGCAATACGAAGGAAAAGGGTACGGCGTCTTTAAAGCCGACCTCGCTCAAGTGGTCATCGAGACGCTCCGGCCGATTCAAGAGCGATATCACCAATGGATGGAAAGCGAGAAGCTTGACCACGTGTTGGACGAAGGGGCGGAAAAAGCCAATCGGGTGGCAGCGGAAATGGTGCGCAAAATGGAGCAAGCCATGGGGCTTGGGCGTCGGCGGTAACGCCGGACAAAAAACGGGCGGGCGCTAAGCGCCTTCGCCCGTTTTTAATTCACCTTTGGTTCTTGCTCCATTTCCCACAACTTTTCGAAAAACGGCTGTCCCTTGATCAAGTGTTCGCATAGCTGCTCGTGGCGCTTGGACCAACCGTGCTTCGTTTCTTCATACAGCCGCGTCCACGCTTCTTCAAACGACATTTTTTGAATATCGGCGTATTTTTCCGGCGCCCATTCCGTATACCAATACCGCACTTCGGCGCCGTTTTTTGTCGAATACAGCTGATCAAGCGCCATAAACAGCAGCTGCTTCAGCTGTCGCTCCTTGCGCGTTAACCCCCACATCAGTTCCGGCGCGGGAGATAAAATATGGTATTCTTTGTTGTATTCGGGCAGCGGATAGTCCCGTTCTTCGGCCTCGGCCACCATCTCATAGACAAGTTGTTCCTGCCGGGGGATCAGGCGGCTTTTGCGAATCGGAATATGGTAGCCGATCGTATCCACCGCCAAAATGCCGGCCCCATCGGTCACAATGAAACAATAATCTAACGGAATGCGCTCATGGTTTTTGCGCACATACGCTTTTTGATACACATCATCTAGCAATGGTTTGGGAAGATCAGACAGACTGTTTTCGATATAATGGAACAGAGCCGGGGTCACTTTTAGCAGCGGCACTTGGTCGAGCAGCTCGATTTGATCGTCCTTGCGCCATTCGTGAAAATGGCAGACGTTGTATCCGTTCTCTTCGCCTTCAAACCAGTTCACCCAGATGTCATGCAAGCAAAGCATGTGATACCCCTCACTTCCAGACGTGTTTGTCCATCAGTATAGGCAGAGGGGCAGAATTTTATTCCATTTCGTCCTCTTTTCCCCACTACGAGCCGCGGCTTGGAAACGATAAACTTCCCCAGATGAAAAGCAGGCCGATCGGCAGCAAATAACATTCGGGCCGCCTAGCAATGTAAACCCAATAGTCGCAAAAGCCGCGCTCAGGAGTGAGGAGGTTTAAATAGGCGATCGCCATCATGCCGCCGACGACGGAAAAACCGAAGCCGACCAAATAAAAAAACAGGCGGACCATCGGGCTTCCCTTCCTTCTTGTCCACTTTCCTCGTTTTACATATATGTCGGCTTTGTGGACAACATGACTGTTCGTTTGCCGCTCCGATGGACAACCTGTTTATTCAGCGTCGGCAAAGCCAGCTAAGGCAGCGATTTGCCTTGCTTCTATCCCCATTAACTCCGTCAACAAATGCCCTCGCTCAAGACAGCGGCGAACGATGGCGTACCCCACCGCATAGCCGCCCATGTTCGGATACGAGCCAAGCCCGTACAAAAGCCGGGCGCTAAGCGGATGCGAGGCGGAAACGTCCGGGTTGGGGGCGATGTAGCAGCGCCAAAACGGTTCGATTTCGCGTTCGCTAACGGTGAAGCGGACCGCCGTTCATCAGGCTTGGCAGTTCCGCTCCGTTCAGGCTCTCCGTTTCTCAATTACCGATAGTTTTTAAAAATCAATGTCGCGTTATGGCCGCCAAATCCAAACGAATTGCTTAACACCGCCCGCACCTCTTGTTTCCGCGCTTCATTCGGCACATAGTCGAGGTCGCATTCCGGATCGGGCGTTTCATAGTTGATTGTCGGCGGAATGACGCCGTCGCGGATCGCCAATACGGAGAAAATCGCCTCCACGGCGCCCGTCGCCCCGAGCAAATGACCGGTCATCGATTTGGTCGAGCTGACCGCCAGCCGATACGCATGATCGCCGAACACTTCCTTGATCGCCGCCGTCTCATATTTGTCATTGTACTCC
Organism: Geobacillus sp. B4113_201601; assembly: GCF_001587475.1. Taxonomy (NCBI): domain Bacteria; kingdom Bacillati; phylum Bacillota; class Bacilli; order Caryophanales; family Anoxybacillaceae; genus Geobacillus; species Geobacillus sp. B4113_201601. The sequence goes on along the minus strand of NZ_LQYX01000111.1, from coordinate 23,091 downwards.
GTGCTCGTGCCGTGGGCATTGATGTAATCGATGTCCTCGGGCTTCAAGCCGGCATCTTGCAGCGCCTGGCGCATCGCCCGCACGCCGCCCTCGCCGCCCGGCGCCGGCGCGGTGATATGGTACGCATCGGCGGTCGCGCCGTAGCCGACAATTTCCGCGTAAATCTTCGCACCGCGGCGCAGCGCGTGCTCCAATTCCTCAAGAACGACGATGCCGGCCCCCTCTCCCATGACGAACCCATCGCGATGTTTGTCAAACGGACGGCTCGCTGTTTTCGGGTCTGGATTGGTGGAGAGAGCCGTATTCGCGCAAAAGCCGGCGAATGACATTTTCGTAATCGGCGCTTCCGTCCCGCCGGCGATCATGACATCGGCGTCACCGCGCTGAATGACTTTAAACGCATCGCCAATCGAGTTGGCTCCGGTCGCACAAGCGGTGACCGTGCAGGAGTTGATCCCTTTCGTGCCCAAGAGGATCGACACTTGTCCGGCCGCCATATCCGGAATCATCATCGGCACGAAAAACGGGCTCACTCGCCGATAGCCGCGCTGCTGGAAAATTTCAAACTGCTGTTCAAACGTCTCCATGCCGCCGATGCCTGAACCGATCCAGACGCCGATTCGCTCGGCGTTTTGTTCGTTGATTTCCAGTCGGGCGTCTTTCACCGCCATAAGCGCCGCCGCGACGGCGAATTGGGTAAAGCGGTCCATCTTCCGCGCTTCCCGGCGATCGATGAACAACGACGGGTCAAAATCTTTCACTTCCGCTGCCACTTTGGCCGGAAAGTCATCCGGATTCACACGAGTGACGATATCAATGCCCGACTGGCCGGCAACAATGTTTTTCCACGTTGTTTCCACATCGTTTCCAAGCGGGGTAACCGCCCCGAGCCCGGTCACGACGACTCGTTTTTTTTCCATCTCTCCGTCTCTCCTTTGTGCAAAATGTTCGCGAGCTCAACGTTCGAGAAAGGGAAACCGTCCGACCGTTCCACTGTCCCTACGCAAAATGTTTGTGAGCTCATCGCCCCCAACGCAAGGCGATCGCGCCCCACGTCAGCCCGCCGCCGAAACCGACCATGACGATGACGTCATCATCATGAATGCGGCCTGCCTCGAGCTCCTCGACAAGCGAAATCGGAATCGAAGCCGCCGATGTGTTTCCATAGCGGCGTATCGTCGTCGATATTTTTTCTTCCGGCAGCTCCAAGCGCTGTCGAGCCGCTTCAACAATGCGAATATTCGCTTGATGCGGAATGAGAAAATCGACATCCTCTTTCGCCAGTCCCGCTTTCTCTAGAACGCGGACGCTCGATTCCCCCATTTGCCTGACCGCAAATTTAAACACTTCTCGGCCGTTCATGACAATATATTCGTCCTTGTATAAATATTTTCCTCCTGTCCCATCAGCCCCCAATTCAAACGACAGCATGCCGCGCCCCGACGACACCGGTCCCATGACAACTGCTCCAGCCCCGTCACCAAACAACACAGCGGTGTTGCGGTCGCTCCAGTCGGTAATTTTCGACAATTTGTCTGCTCCCACTATTAATATATACCGATACACTCCCGTGTCAATAAATTGAGCGGCCGTTACCATCCCGTACATAAATCCGGCGCAGGCGGCGCTCAAATCCATCGCTGCCGCCTTCACCGCTCCCAACCGCTCTTGGATCATGCAAGAAACAGACGGAAACGGCCGATCCGGTGTAACGGTCGCCACTATAATCAAATCGATGTCCTTCGCCTCAATGCCGGCGTTACGAAGCGCCCGCTCCGCAGCAAAATACGCCATATCGGACGTATCGATGTGATCCGGGGCAATGCGGCGCTCCTCAATCCCTGTACGCGTCCGAATCCATTCATCGGATGTATCCATCATTTGTTCAAGATCAAAGTTGGTCAACACCCGCTCCGGCACGTAACGGCCGACACCGATAATTCCTGCTCCCATACCATCCATCTCCTTTTTCTTTCCAAAATATCCCCCATTGCCGAACGAATGAGCATGTACGATCAATCCACATCACCAATTATTATTACTTGGTACTAATTTTAGCGGAAAGAGGGCGGCAATGCAATAGGAAAAACGCCGTCCGCCAAGGGATGGAACCCGTTCGCCCCCTTCTGACGCACGTTCTCCATGCGGAAACAGCCCGCCACCACGAACCAAAAAACAGCGCGGTTGGACACAACAGCTAGAAGGGCGGTGAAAAACGGCCGGCTCCCTTACTCAATGGGGGAATGGGCGAAAAGCAGGATCGATGCAACAAGGTTTTTCGAATTGAGAAATGACGTGGCAAAGCCGTATCCATGATGAAATCACCAGACTCCTAGAAGGCTGGTGAAAAATCGCTGTTTGCCTCGATCGATGATGGAACGCGTGAACATAGAAGCTGATGCAACCGGTTTTTCTATTTGAGAAACGATGCTAGGAAGCGGTGTGCGCGCTTTCATCACCATCCCCCTAGGACGATGGTCCAAACCGTTTTTCCCGCTTTCCCATACGATAACGGTAAGACGATCATCGAAAAAGGAGGAGATACGCATGGCCGACAGCCCAGCGTCAAAACCATCCAACAAGGCGACCGATCGTTTTTCCCGCCTGATGTTTCAACCTTTTCCGCCGCGGCGAGCAGAGCGGCAGGAAGAGACGGGGGAAAATGAAGCGCTCCCGCTGCCTGACATTGACTGGGTGAAGCTGTTTGATCAAGTTGGCGCGCTGACCGATTCGCTGCAGCAACTGAAACCGCTGATGAGAAAAATGACATCGCTTGTTGAGCTATTCAAAAAATAATTCAAAAGGTGCCCACTATTTGGCAGCGGGTCACCCTTTTTCCCTTCCCGTTCCTCTCCCGTTTTCGGGGCCTTTCTCTTCTTTATAAAATGGACAGCCTTTCAGCCCGATTGGTCGCTGTTCAAAAAGCGGCCCAACGTTGGCCGGCTGTTCTCCGCACCGGTCTGTATTTTCCCATCCAGTGCGCTCTTTGATCACGGAAGCTCATTGTGCTGATGAAAAAAGCGAGCGATTTGCGCCGCAAGTTGGGGCCGCTTTTCCGGCAGTTCATCGATGATGCGCACATGGCGGTTGGTCGCTTTCATCCATTGCTCATATCTTCGGCCGTGCAAGGCAAATGGATACGGGCTCACACCGGAGAGTTGCCAAATGATCACAGGAACATCGTGCGGACTCAAGAACAGGGCGGGAACGGCCTCCGGCACCTCTTCTTCTTTCATGCCATACGCGAAGGCGATCTCTTTCACCATCCGCCGGTACATGAGCGGATGGTCCCGTTCATGATCAAGCTGGGCGCGAACATCAAGGCAAGGATTGATCATGGCGACCGCCCGCATTTGCCTTGGCATGACACTGAGCAGCTGCGAAGCGATGAGCGCGCCCATTCCTTCCGCGACGAGATAAATGCGCGAATTGACAATTTCACTTTTCAGCACGGAGTAAACGAGCTGGCGCGCCAGCCGAACCGCCTTTGGACTTCCCCAATGCCTTCCGTACAAATGGGACGAAAAGACCGTGTACCCGCGTTCGAGCCACTCCTCGAGCCATTGCCGCCGCGTCGGATGTTCCAGCCAAAAACTCGTCCGTTCGTTCACAAAATGGTCGCCATCGCCGATGACAAAAAGGGCAAATCCATTTGGGCGCTCCGGTATATGAACGATGCACCATGGCTCATCAAGTTGAAAAAACCGCTGTTGTCCTGCCATCGTTTCCATTCACCCTTGTTTTGGCAATGCATAATGGTACAGTATACGATATGTCAGGCGAAAAAAAACGTCCGGGTATATGCCTATAGGCGTCATTTATGATAAGATAGAACAAGGAAATGAGACAAAGATGGGAGGAGCAAAAAATGCGCCTATTCTGGACGTTTTTTTGGACGTTTTTGCTCATGCAAATGGCCACCTACGTCATGAGCTCGATGCAGGGCATCAGCTACGATTTCGCGACCGGCGCGCTGCTCGGCGTGATCTTGACAGTTCTAATCATTGTGGTGGCAGCCCTGATTCCGGATGAACCAGCCGGAAATCACCATCATTAACCTTATGGCTTGTAAACGCACAAGAGCAAAGGAGAGGGTATCCCAAAAGGATCGGGATACCCTCTTTCGTTGCTCTATATACGTGCTGACTGTTTCTGCTGCACGATCGATCGTATCGATCTTGAAGGCAGACCACCTTTTCGTTCGACCCCTTGTTGGCAAATGGGCCCCTAACAGCCCATCCGCCTTCTTACATCCGAAGCCGAAAAATCTAACAGGAACCCGGTTTTTCCCTGCTTTCTTCATAGCCACATATTCGAACGCCCCGGTTTCCGTCTCCGGCCGCTCCCTTCCTTTCTCGAGTTGGCGATGAAGCGAGCCGCCCGATTGAACATGGCCAGAATCATCCGGATGGCTATAGCGAAACGCGCCGGATGATCAGCTATTTCCGGGCTGCGGACGTTCCGTGCGCTCCTTTTCCAACCAAACGATCAGCCCCGGCAGCAACATGCCGCGAATCAAAAACGTATCCAGCAAAATGCCGATGGCCACAAGAAAGCCAAACACGAACAATAGCTGAACCGGCTGCGTCATCAGCACGGCAAACGTCGCCGCCAAAATGAGGCCGGCCGACGAAATGACACCGCCAGTGTGGGCGACCGCTCGCTCAACCGCCCCCTTGACGGAATGGGTTCGCCACTCTTCTTGAAAGCGCGACACGAGTATGATGTTATAGTCAATGCCAAGCGCCACCAAAAAGACAAACGCATAAATGGGCACGCGGTCGCTGACAGCGTTGATGTCAAACAGGCCGTCGGCGAGCCAAATGCCAAGACCAAGCGCGGACGCGAATGAGACAAGAATCGTGCCGATCATATACAGCGACCGCTTAACCGATTTTGTCAGCGCGAACAGCAAAAGGAAAATGAGAACCGTCTCCAGCGAAACGATGACAACGGTATCGCGATGGTTCAGCGCCCGCTCATCCACCTTCGCCGCCGTCTCTCCGGCAAAATAGAGACGTCCGTCAAGCCCGCTTTCGTTGAGAATCGTTTCTTTCCGGTCGATGATCCGTTCTAGCGCATCGAGCGTTTTCGCCTCGTACGGGTTTTCCCGAAACGTCAGCGTAAACGAGACGACCCGCCCGTCATCCGCCGTGCCGGCCGGGCGCACCTCACTGACAAGCGGCTGCTTTCCGAGTTCGTCCTGCAGCCGGGCAAGCTGTTGCGGGGACAGCGCCTCTTTTCCTTCATACAACACCGTTGTCGGCGCCAACTCCCCTTTGGCAAAATGCTTCTCGAGCAACTCATATCCTTGGCGTGACGGCATATCTTGCGGGAACGATTTGATCAAATCATACTCATAACGCAAAAAAGGCGAATGGCTAGCGAGCACCACTAACAGCGCTCCAATGACCGCTACAGTCAGACGCGGCTTGGCGGCGACAAAGCGAGCGACTGTTTCCCAAAACGTCCGTCTTCCCCTCGCTTTGTTCTCACCGACGCGCGGAATGTTCGGCCAAAACGCTTTGCGCCCAAACAACGTGAACAAGGCTGGAATCAACGTCACCGACGCGATCATAATGACGGCCATCGCTAGGGCGAACGTGGGGGCGAAATTGCGGTAATCGCCCAATTTCGCGAAAAACAACACGAGCATCGCCGCCAACACGGTGCCGCCGGAAAACAACACGGGCAGCCCGGTTTCGCGCATCGCCTGCCTCATCGCTTCCCGCTTGTTCTCATGCCGTTTCAGCTCCTCGCGGTAGCGGGAAAAAATAAACAATGAGTAATCGGTAATTGCTGCGAACAGTAAAATGGACATGATCGACACCGTTTGTTTCGAGATGACGAGCCCCCCTCGCCCTAACAGCCCGAGCAGCTGCCCGACCACCCCGTACACCATCCCGGCGACGACAAGCGGAATCAGCGCCAAGAGCGGCGAGCGGTAAATGACGATCAGCAGCACTAAAATCAATCCGACCGTTGACAAGAGGAGGACGACATCCGCGCGCGAAAACAAGGCGAGCGTATCGGCCGCAATGCCGGCCGGTCCGGTAATATACAGTTTCATAGCGCTCTTGTTGTTGACCAGTTGCCGAATGTCTTTGTTCAACGCCTCGATCTCTTTCGATTCCAACGATCCTTTATACGTCACAGGAACGACAACGGTTTTCCCGTCCTTGGCGAAAAAGCTGGCGGCCGCTTGCGGCGGAAGAGAAGCGACCGGAACAAGCTTTTCAATCGCCTCTTGATGCTGCTGTTGAATTTGCATCAGCAAACGCTGCAGCGCGTCTTTAGAGACCGGTTCCTTTTCTGAGCGAAACACGAAAATAGCAGGAATGCCGTCATCGGCCTGAAAATACCGATCGACTTTCGCCTGCGCCACCATCGACTGCGCCTCTTTCGGCACCGTTTCGATGCTGGATGCTTCGTATTGCTTCACGTTGGGCGCCAACGCGGCTAATGCCCCGATCGCCGCCAGCCACAACGCCAACGTCCACCACATGCCTTTTTTTGTCGCCACCCAATCCGTGACAGCGCGCAGCCATCTGCTCATATCCATTCCCCCGTTTTTCCTAGTTTGCGCAAAGTGACACATTCGTCACTTTCAGCACAATTTCATGATAAGGGGAAAGTGACACTGTTGTCAATTTCCGTTCAACACACCGTGCATAATGATTTCGCGAATGCTTTCCGCCCATTCCGCCAACGAAATACCGGGAAAATGAGGGACCGCTGCGGACTGGAAAATATACCCCAGAATCACCCGATCAGGAAGATGCGGTTTCATTTTCCCTTCCCGTTTTCCTCGCTGAATCACCGGCTGCACTTCGTCATACATCCGCTCGTGAAATTGCGCGAGACGGCGTTTGTTTTCCTTCACTTTCGGGTGAGTCTCGGGAATTTTCTTTCCGATGGCAATCATCTCATGTAGGTCATCGTGGTATAAAATCAAATCGAGCAAAAAGCGAAATTGCTCTTCAAACGCTGGAAAATCGTGAATGCGGGTGAGCTTTTCAAACACTTGTTCCATTTCGTCGACCATATAGGCGGTGATCAATTCCTCTTTGTTCTCGAAATATTTGTAAATGGCGCTGCGCGCGACTCCGAGCCGATCAGCGAGCAGGCCGAACGTAAATCCTTCGTACCCGTGTTCGAGAAGAAGTTGTTTCGTTTGGGCAAACAGTTCTGTCAGCGAAATCTTCCGTTCCCGTGCCACCCGGAAGCCCTCCTTTCGCTCCCCATTATACGCCCACCGCCCGGCGAAGAAAAGAAGCCCCCACCACCGTTGGGGCTTCTTTTTCTCCGGCAGGCACATGTTCCTCTTTTACTTGCAGAGCCACAGCGGCGCTCACGAAGACGGCCGGATGATGATTGTGCCGTCTTCGACATCGACCGTCACGGCGCTATGTTCTTTCACCTGCCCAGCGATCAACGCTTTGGCGAGAGGCGTTTCGATTTGTTTTTGCATAAACCGTTTGAGCGGGCGGGCGCCGTATACTGGGTCGAAGCCCGCTTCGGCGATGTATTGCTTCGCCGCTTCGGTCAGCGCGAGCTCGATATGCCGATCGGCCAAACGGCCCGACAATTCGCGGGCGAATTTGTCGACGATGCCTTTTACTTCGTTCATCGACAACGGCTTGAACAAGACGATATCGTCGATGCGGTTTAAAAACTCGGGGCGAAAATGGGCGCGCAATTGGCCAAGCACTTCGTTGCGCGTGCCCTCATCGATGCCGCCCTGGTTGTTTTCCAACAACAGCGGCGAGCCGATGTTCGATGTCATGATGACGACCGTGTTTTTAAAATCGACCGTCCGTCCGTGCGAATCGGTGAGCCGCCCGTCATCGAGCAACTGCAGCAGGATGTTGAACACGTCCGGATGCGCTTTTTCGATTTCATCAAACAACAGAACGGAATATGGCTTGCGCCGCACCGCCTCGGTCAGCTGGCCGCCTTCCTCATAGCCGACATAGCCGGGCGGCGCTCCGATCAAGCGGGAGACAGCGTGTTTTTCCATATACTCGGACATGTCCAAACGAATGAGTTGCTCCTCGCTGTCAAACAGTGCTTCGGCGAGCGCTTTGGCCAGTTCCGTTTTGCCGACGCCGGTCGGTCCGAGGAACAAAAACGAACCGATCGGGCGGTGCGGATCTTTCAAGCCGGCGCGCGCCCGCAAGATGGCATCGGCGACGAGCCCGACCGCCTCCTCTTGACCGATGACCCGCCTGTGCAGCCATTCATGAAGGCGAAGCAGCTTTTCCCGCTCCCCTTCGACAAGGCGGGTGAGCGGAATGCCCGTCCAGCGCGACACGATTTCGGCAATCTCTTCTTCCGTCACTTCTTCACGCAGCAATTTCCCTTCACTTTGCTCACTGATTTCTTGCTCAAGCTGTTTGAGTTGCTTTTCCAGCTGCGGAATGCGGCCATGGCGAAGCTCGGCCGCCTTGTTTAAATCATAGTCGTTTTCCGCCTCTTCCAGTTCGCGTTTGGCCCGCTCGAGCGCCTCACGCAGACGGCGGACGCGGTCAAGCGCTTCTTTTTCCTGCTGCCATTTTGCTTTCATGGCGTTCGCTTTTTCGCGCAAATCAGCGAGTTCTTTTTGCAATGCCGCAAGCCGCGCGCGGCTCGCTTCATCCGTTTCTTTGCTTAAGGCCGCCTCTTCAATCTCGAGCTGCATGACGCGGCGCATCACTTCATCGAGTTCGGACGGCATCGAATCCATTTCCGTGCGGATCGTCGCGCACGCTTCATCGACCAAATCAATCGCTTTGTCAGGCAAAAAGCGGTCAGAGATGTAACGGTCGGACAACACCGCAGCCGCGACGAGCGCGCGATCGTGAATTTTCACGCCATGGTGCACTTCGTACCGCTCTTTCAGCCCGCGCAAAATCGAAATCGTGTCTTCGACGCTCGGCTCTTGGACCAATACTTGTTGGAAGCGGCGCTCGAGCGCCGGGTCTTTTTCGATGTATTGCCGGTACTCATCAAGCGTCGTCGCTCCAATGCAGCGCAGCTCGCCGCGGGCGAGCATCGGCTTTAACATATTGCCGGCGTCCATCGCCCCCTCGGCCCGGCCGGCGCCGACGATCGTATGCAGCTCGTCAATGAACAAAATGATGCGGCCGTCGCTTTTTTTGATTTCATTGAGCACCGCTTTCAGCCGCTCTTCAAATTCACCGCGAAACTTCGCTCCAGCAACAAGCGCACTCATATCAAGCGCGAAAATCGTTTTGTCTTTCAAGCCTTCCGGGACGTCTTTGCGCACGATGCGCTGGGCGAGCCCTTCCACAATGGCCGTTTTCCCCACGCCCGGCTCGCCGATCAACACCGGATTGTTTTTCGTTTTGCGCGACAAAATGCGGATGACACGGCGAATTTCACTGTCGCGGCCGATGACCGGGTCGATTTTCCCTGCTCTGGCTTCCGCCACTAAATCGCGGCCGTATTTGGTCAATGCCTCGTACGTCGCCTCTGGATTCGGACTTGTCACGCGTTGATTCCCCCTTACTTTTGTCAGTGCGGCCAACAGCGCTTCACGCGTCACCCCAAACGGCGCCAGCTGCCGGGCGACCGGCTCGGCGCCGCGAGGCAACGCGAGCAGCACATGTTCAACCGATATGTACTCGTCTTGCATCCGTTTTGCTTCCGCTTCGGCTTCCTCAAGCAGCCGCGCCAAGGCGGGCGCAACATACAGCTGCCCGTCCGCCCCATGCACTTCCGGTTTTTGACGAAGCTGGTGGCGCAGCCAGTCAGCGGCCTTTTCCTTGTCAGCGCCCGAAAGCTCCAACAACCGCGGCGCCAGGCCGCCTTCTTGTTCAAAGAGCGCCAACAGCAGGTGCTCGACATCGAGCTGTTGATGATGCCGTTCTTTGGCGAGCGATTGCGCCGCCATGAACGCCTCTTGCAGTTTTTCCGTCAAACGGCTTGCATCCATGCCGTTCCCTCCATTTGACCTTTTTTGACTATAAATGATTATAGCGGATCCACCGCCCGGTAAGCAAACCAAAAGCCACTCCGCGATGGGAATGGCTTTTCGTTTCATCGGCCTTACGGCTTGCGCAAATACGTCCAATGCCGGTTATGGTTCGACGTTTCCGGAAACGTATCGCCGGCTTTTAGTTTCAGCTTTTTTGGATGTTTCACATTGTCTCCCGTTTCGCCGATCTCAATGTAAATGCCGTTGTTCGGCGCTTTGTCTCCCGGTTTAAAATGGCGCGGTTGACCCATTGGTTTCATCCCCCTTGCTTCGATTGCATTTGTTAGCATTCCCGGTTTCGCCGCTGTTCATAAGAAGGGAAATGATGGGGCCGCCGCACACGGAGCGCCAAGCCTTTGACAAGGAAAAAGTGTTCCCCTCCGGAAATCCTTTTTCCTTAGTAAGAGCGAAAAAGGAACTCCCGAAGCGGGAATTCCTTTTTCTATAGGATCGACACTAAAATCGCTTTTTGAGCATGAAGCCGGTTGCCGGCCTGCTCAAAGACGAACGAGTTCGGTCCGTCTATAACGCCGGCGGTCACTTCCTCGCCGCGGTGGGCCGGCAGGCAGTGCAAAAAGAGGTAATCGGGTTTGGCCGCTTTGACGAGCTCTTCATTCACTTGGTACGGCTGAAACACGCGAAGCCGCTCGGCGCTTTCGCTCTCTTGGCCCATGCTCGTCCAGACATCGGTATAAATCGCATCAGCCCCCGCCACGGCCTCAAGCGGGTCGTGGGTCACCGTGACAGCGGCGCCCGTTTTTTCCCCTATTTGGCGCGCCGCCTCCACATAGGCGGCTTTCGGTTCATAGCCGGGCGGACAGGCGATGGCCACATCCATGCCCACTTTCGCCGCGGCTGCTAGGAGCGCGTTGGCGACGTTGTTGCCGTCGCCGACATAGGCGAGCTTGAGGCCTTGGAACGTTTTTTTCACTTCATAAATCGTCAGCAAATCCGCCAGCGCTTGGCACGGATGGTCGTCATCGGTCAAGCCGTTGATGACCGGAACCGACGCGTATTCCGCCAATTCTTCGACCTTTTCGTGGGCAAACGTCCGGATCATCATGACATCCACGTATTGCGATAAGACGCGCGCCGTATCGGCGATCGTTTCGCCGCGGCCGAGCTGCAGGTCGTTGCCATTCAAGTAGAGCGCTTGGCCGCCGAGCTGGATCATGCCGACTTCAAACGACACGCGCGTGCGCGTTGACGGCTTTTCAAAAATCATCGCCATCGTTTTGCCGACAAGCGGCGTATACGGAATCCCTGCTTTTTGTTTCGCCTTTAAGTCGGCGGCGAGCGCCAACAAATCGAAAATTTCATCTGTGGAAAAATCAAGCAGCGTTAACACATCTCTTCCTTTCAGTGACATGACTGCATTCATAAAATCACCGCCTGTTCTGCCTGTTTTTTCTTTTCCAGCCAGCTGTAAATCGGCTGCACATCGAGCTGATCGACAGCGAGCGCCTGCAAGAAGAGCTTCAACGTCTCGGGCTCTGTGAAGACGAGCAATTGTCGGGACAATGCAGCCATTCGTTTCGGCGCCTCGCCTTCCTCTTTGCCCAAGTCGATCACCGCCAGCGCCGTATCGCGTTTCACCCACTCAGCAAACGGGAGCTCGGATACCATCACCAGCTGTTTCGCTTCGATTTCCGCCGCCAGCGCTTCATCGATGCCGCCGATGACGTACATTTCATTGGCGTTCGCTTTCTTTTGCAAGTAGGCGTAAAACGCCTTGTACGCCGCTTCTTCCTTCGTCGCGGCGATGCTGATGCCTTCACCGGTCGATTTCATTTCCGGCCCAACGGTCGGGTCAACGCCCGGCAGTTTGTACGTGGAAAATACGGGGTACTTCAACACAACGTACGGCATGACCGCCAATTTACGCATGTTTTCATCGACCATGTCGACAAGCGATTTCCCAAGCAATAATTTTGTCGCAATTTGCGCCAGCGGCACGCCGGTCGTTTTGCTGACGATCGGCACCGTCCGGCTCGCGCGCGGATTGACTTCAAGCACATACACATGGCCATCGGCAATGACATATTGAATGTTCATGATTCCTTTGAAGCCGAGTTTGTTGGCAATCCGGCCCGCATAGTCGATGATTTTCGCTTTTTCTTCGTCTGTGAGCGTCTGCGCCGGCAGCCAAGCGTAGCTGTCGCCGGAGTGGACGCCGGCTTTTTCGACATGTTCGATGATCGTCGGCAGCAACAGGTCCGTTCCGTCTGTCACGATGTCTGCCTCCGCCTCTTTCCCGTCCAAATACGCATCGATCAAAATCGGATACGTCAACTCACCTTGTTCGATCAACGCGGCAAGCTGGATCTCGTTCCGGACGATGAACATGCCGCGGCCGCCGATCACATACGACGGGCGAAGCAGCACCGGATAGCCGATCGCGGCCGCTTTGGCGACGAGCTCTTCGGCGTTGTTCGCCATCAAGCCGGGGACGTGCGGAATGTCAAGCTCCTCAAGCAACTGGTAAAAACGGTCGCGATCTTCCAGCTGGTCAATGATCTCGTAGGTGACGCCAAGCAGCGGCACACCGGCTTCCTCGAGTCCTTTGACCAAATTGATCGCCGTCTGGCCGCCGAATTGAACAATGATATGCTTGATTTGTTCGGCTTCCATGACATCGAGGACGCTCTCTAAGGTCAATGGCTCAAAGTACAGGCGGTCAGCGACGGCAAAATCGGTCGACACCGTTTCCGGATTGTTGTTGATCATCACCGTCTCATACCCTTCTTGTTGCAACGCGAACACGCTGTGAACAGAGCTGTAATCAAACTCAATCCCTTGGCCGATGCGAATCGGTCCGGCGCCGATGATCAGCACTTTCTCCTTGCCGCTCGCTTTCTTCCGCTCGTCTTCGCCGAAATACGTCGAGTAGTAGTAATCCGTTTCCGAATGGAACTCGGCCGCACACGTGTCAACCATTTTGTACGACGGCACGATGCCAAGCTCTTTCCGCTTGCGGCGCACGTCAAGCTCGGTCACGCCCCACGTTTCGGCCAAAAAGGCGTCGCTGCATCCTTTTTCTTTCAAAAAGCGGAAGGTCGCTTCATCAATCGTATCGATTGACGCAGCTGTCGCCTGTTTTTCGAGCGCCACGAGCCGCTCAAACGAGCGAAGGAAAAAGCGGTCGATTTTCGTCCATGTGTGAATGTCTTCGACCGTCACCCCGCGGCGGAGCAATTCCAAGATAGCGAAAAAGCGGCGGTCGTCTTTGTCAACAAGCAGTTGTTTCAGCTCATCGTTCGTTTTCGCCGCAAGTTCCGGCCAAAACAGCCCGTTGTTTTTGCCTTCAAGCGACTGCACCGCTTTTTGGAACGCTCGCTCCATGTTGCGGTCGATCGCCATCACTTCTCCGGTCGCCTTCATCTGCGTGCCGAGCTTGCGGTCCGCATGCGGAAACTTGTCAAACGGCAAGCGCGGAAACTTGACGACGACATAATCCAAGGCTGGCTCGAAGCTGGCATACGTTGTTTTCGTCACCGGATTGACGAGTTCGGCCAGCGTATAGCCGACAGCCAGTTTGGCGGCGATGCGGGCGATCGGATAGCCGGTCGCTTTCGAGGCGAGCGCTGACGAACGGCTGACGCGCGGGTTGACTTCGATTAAGTAGTATTGCTTGCTGTTCGGATCAAGGGCGAATTGAATGTTGCAGCCGCCGATGATCCCTAAGGCCGAAATGATTTTCACCGCTGAAGAACGAAGCATTTGGTATTCCTCATCCGTCAGCGTCTGCGACGGCGCGACGACGATCGAATCGCCGGTGTGGATGCCGACGGGATCAACGTTTTCCATATTGCAAACCGTGATGCACGTATTCGATTGGTCGCGCATCACTTCATATTCAATCTCTTTAAATCCGGCGACGCTCCGCTCGATTAAACATTGGCGAATCGGGCTTTCGGCCAAGCCTTTTTCCACCAGCGCAATGAACTGCTCCATGTTGTCGGCAATGCCGCCGCCCGTCCCACCGAGCGTATAGGCAGGACGAATAATGATCGGAAAACCGATTTTTTCGGCAAACGCGACCGCTTCTTCGACGCTTGTGACAATTTCGCTCTCCGGCACCGGTTCGCCAAGCTCTTGCATCAGCGCGCGGAACGCTTCGCGGTCTTCTCCGCGCTGAATGGCTTCAATCGGTGTTCCGAGCAGTCTCACCCCGTATGTTTCCAGCACGCCGGCTTCATGCAGCTGAAACGCCAAGTTGAGCCCGGTTTGGCCGCCGAATGTGGCCAGCAGCCCATCCGGCCGTTCCTTGGCGATGATCGCTTCGACGGCGTCGACGGTGAGCGGTTCGAAATAGACGGCATCGGCGTGGACGTCATCGGTCATGATCGTCGCCGGATTGTTGTTCACTAAAATGACGCGGTATCCTTCTTCTTTTAAGGCGATGCACGCCTGCGTGCCGGAATAGTCAAACTCAGCCGCTTGGCCGATGACGATCGGCCCCGACCCGATCAGGAGAATCGATTGAAGCGAGGAATCTTTAGGCATAGACTTTCTCTCCCTTTGCGACGGTTTGCAAAAACTCATCGAAAATATAGCCGGTATCGTGCGGCCCCGGATGCGCCTCCGGATGGTATTGCACCGATAAAATCGGCTTATGGCGATGGATCATCCCTTCGATGGAGCCGTCGTTGACGTTGATGAAGCGAATGGCAAGCGGTGTGGCCGCCAAACTGTCCTCTTTGACAACATAGCTATGGTTTTGCGACGTCATGACGACGTTTTGTTTCACCGCGTCCCACACCGGCTGATTCGCTCCGCGATGACCGAAGCGGAGCTTTTCCGTATCCGCCCCGTACGCCAGGGCGACAAGCTGATGGCCAAGGCAGATGGCGAGCGTCGGATACCGATCGATCAGCTGGCGAATAACGGGAAGTTGATGGCGCAGCTGTTTCGGATCGCCAGGGCCGTTGGAGAGGACAAGCCCATCCGGCTTGAGCGCCTCAATCGCTTCCGGCGTCGTATCGTGCGGCACGACCGTCACCTGGCAGCCGCGCGCAACGAGCGAGCGCAAAATCGATTTTTTATAGCCGAAATCGAGAAGCACAATATGCGGCCCCCCGCGGCCATACGTCTCCATTCGTTTCGTCGACACAGCGCGCACCGGGAACGCTGCTTCTTCACGGAAGACAGAGGGAACGGACGACAAGCTTAACTCCGTCATCATCGTCCCTTCGGTGCGGATTTCTTTGACAAGGGCGCGCGTATCGACGTGGGTGAGCAGCGGAATGTTCCAATGCCGCAAATATTCTGCCAGGCTGTATTTCGCCCCGTAATGAAACCCTTCACGGCTCGCCTCGTAGACGATGACCGCCTCCACATGCGGGCGCTTGCTTTCAAAGTCTTCTTCATTGATGCCATAATTGCCGATGAGCGGATACGTAAAGACGATCATTTGATTTTTATACGACGGATCGGTCAGCACCTCTTGGTACCCGGTCATGCCGGTGAAAAAGACGATCTCCCCGCTCACCTTTTCCGCCAGCGGAACGGCGAGCTCGCCGCTGAACGTTTTTCCGCTGGCCAGATGCAAGTACGCTTTCATTGGCGCCACCTCATCGTTTGATTTTTATAACCGTTAGGGAATTTTTATGCATGAACAGGAATAAAAACGAGCCCCTTCAACCATCAGGTGACAACACGGCCGACGCCTCCGCGTTTTTCAACACCGCTGCCAACATCTCGACCGCTCGATCGATTTCCGCTTTCGTGACGACAAGCGGCGGCAGCAGGCGGATCACCTTCGGTCCGGCCGGCAAAACGAGCAAGCCGCTTTCATGAATCAAAGGCAACAGCGGCCCGACATCCATTTGACATTCCACACCGACCAGCAGTCCGAGCCCGCGCACGTCCGTGACGATGTCAAGCGGGGAGAGCGCCTCGTTTAACCGTCCGAGCAAGTAGCTCCCCTTTTCTTGCACCTCTTGCAAAAACGCCGGATCGAACACGACCTCAAGCGTCGCCTTAGCGGCGGCCATCGCGATCGGGTTGCCGCCAAACGTCGATCCGTGCACCCCAAGACCGAACGACTCCTGCAAAAACGCTTTGCCGATCATCGCCCCCACCGGAATGCCGCTGCCAAGTCCTTTGGCGACCGTCATGATATCCGGCTCAATGCCAAAATGCTGGTAAGCAAACGGCTTCCCGGTCCGGCCGATGCCGGTTTGCACTTCGTCAATGATCAGGAGCGCGCCGTATGTTTGACACAGCTCGGCCGCCGTTTGCAAAAACGCCGGGTCCACCGGGCGGACGCCCCCTTCGCCTTGGACGACCTCAAGCATCACCGCCGCGATCTCATCGCTCATGGCTTCTTTCAGCGCAGCCACATCATTGAACGGCAAATGGATAAATTCCGGAAGGAGCGGTCCGAATCCGCTATGCACTTTCTCCTGCCCGGTCGCGGCCATCGTCGCAAACGTCCGGCCGTGAAACGATTGCTGGAACGTAATCACTTTGTGCCTTCCCGTATGTTTGCGCGCCAGCTTTAACGCCGCTTCGTTCGCCTCGGCCCCGCTGTTGCAGAAAAAGACGCAATCTCCGGCGCTATGAGCGACAAGCAAGGAAGCGACTTCTTCCTGAATCGGGATCGTAAACAGATTCGATACGTGCCAATATTGATTGAGTTGCTTTTCAATCGCCTGTTGGACGTGCGGATGACGATGGCCGAGGTTGCAAACAGCAATACCGGAGACAAAATCGAGATATCGTTTTCCGTTGACATCGGTCACCACCGTGCCTTCCGCCGATTGCACAGCAATCTTCCAGCGGTTGTATGTCGGAAACAGCGCGCTCATGATGAGTAGACCCCCACTTCGTTTTCTTTTCGAATCGTTGTCCCGTGCCATGTCCCTTGCTCATAAAACGGCGTTTTGCCGCTGACGATCACCACTTCCGGCAGCGCATCGGACAAGGCGGAGAGCGCTGCCTTCACTTTCGGGATCATCCCGCCGGTGATGACGCCGGCTTCGAGCAACTGCTCGACCATCTCCGCTGTCGCTTCCTCGACGAGCGCGCCGTCTTGCAAAATGCCAGGCACGTTCGTCACAAAGGCGAGCTGGCTCGCGCCGATGGCTGCTGCCACCGCCCCGGCCGCCGTGTCGGCGTTAATGTTGTACGTTTGCCCGCTTTGGTCGATGCCAAGCGGGGAAATAACCGGGATGTAGCCCGCTTCAAGCATCGTGCGCAAAAGACGGGAACGAACCGTTTTCACCCGGCCGACATAGCCAAGTTGATTCAAGTCAATCGGTTCCGCTTCGAGCAGCCCCCCGTCCACGCCCGAAACGCCGACAGCCGGCAAGCCGCGCTGGGTGAGCATGGCGACGAGCTGTTTGTTCACTTGGCCCGAGAGCACCATTTCTACAACGGCAAGCACGTCTTTGGTCGTTTTCCGCAAGCCGTTGACAAACTCGCTCGGCACCGCCAGTTTTTTCAACATTCGCCCTATTTCCGGGCCGCCGCCGTGGACGATGACGACATTCATCCCTTGTTCGCGCATCGTTTTCACGCTGGCAAAAAAGGCGGGAGACAGCTCATCAAGCACGCTGCCGCCGCATTTGATCACGACCGTGTTCCCCATTTCTCTCTCCCCTTATGTCCGGTAGCTGGCGTTAATTTTCACGTAATCGTACGTCAAGTCGCAGCCCCAAGCGATCCCAACGCCATCGCCGATATGAAGATCGACGTCAATGACGATCATGTCGTTTTTCAGGTAGGCGGCCGCTTCCTCTTCGGAAAACGGCTGCGGCTCGCTCCCTTTCAACATCACGATCGGCCCGATGGCAACATCGACGTTGTCCGGGTTCACGTCGGCATCCGCATAGCCGATCGCGCCGATGATTCGCCCCCAGTTGGCGTCTGCGCCGTAAACGGCCGTTTTCACCAAGTTGGAGCCGACGATTTGCTTGGCGATTTTTTTCGCTTCGTCATCCGTTTTCGCGCCGCGCACGCGCACTTCAATAAGCTTTGTCGCTCCCTCGCCGTCTCTCGCAATTTGTTTGGCCAAGTCCTCGCACGTTTTTCGCAGCGCTTCGTAAAAGTTCCCCCAATCCGGATGATCGGGCGTCAGCTCGTGATTCCCAGCCAAGCCGCTTGCCATGACGATGACCATATCGTTCGTCGACGTATCACCGTCGACCGTAATTTGGTTAAACGAAACGTCCGTAGCCGCTCGCAGCGCCGCCTGCAGCACCGGCGGCGAAATATTGGCATCGGTCGTAATGAACGCAAGCATCGTCGCCATGTTCGGGTGAATCATCCCCGACCCTTTCGCCGCCCCGCCGATCGTCACCGTTTTGCCGTCCACCGTCGTTTGGTAACAAGCGCGCTTCATCACCGTATCGGTCGTTAAAATGGCGGTTTGAAACGCTTCGGCATCCGCCATCGCCGCTCCCGGGACAAGCGTTTCGATGCCGGCGCGGATTTTCTCCATCGGCAAATATTCCCCGATCACGCCCGTTGAAGCGACGGCCACACGATGCGGCGCGAGGCCGAATTGTTTCGCGCACAGGTCGCGCATTTCATACGCGTCGCGAAGCCCTCGCGCACCGGTGCAGGCGTTCGCGCAGGCGCTGTTGACGATGACCGCCTGCAATGTTTGCTCGACCGCAAGGCTTTCCTGCGTCACTTTCAGCGGCGCGGCCTGAAAATGGCTTTGGGTATACACCGCGGCGGCCGAAGCTGGCACGTCGCAGATAATGACTCCTAAATCGTTTTTCGAATAGCGCAGCCCGGCTTGCACTCCGGCCGCTTGAAATCCTTTCGGCGTGACGATCGTTCCATCGGCAAGCGCCGTCACTTGCGCCGTTTGTTTCGTCATTGTCATCGTTCGTTCTCCTTCCTCACGGATAGATCGGCAAGGATGGGAGGCCCTCCGCCTCATCCCACCCCATCATCAAATTGAAGTTTTGCACCGCCTGCCCGGCAGCCCCTTTCATCAAGTTATCGATCACCGCCACGACCGTCACCCGTCCCGTCCGCTCATCATAGGCGAGGCCGATGTCGCAATAGTTCGAGCCGTACACTTCTTTCGTTGCCGGAAACTGCCCCGGCTTGCGAATGCGGACAAACGGCGAATCTTCGTAACTTGTTTTATATAAATCTAGTAAATCGCTAAGGGAAAGCGGCTGTTTCGCCTTCGCGTACATCGTCGCCATAATGCCTCTTGTCATCGGGATCAAATGGGTGCTGAACGTGATCGGCTCCATCGCCTCGTTCCATGTTCCGAGCATTTGTTCAATTTCCGGAATGTGCTGATGGGTATTCACTTTATAAATTTTCACGTTTTCGTTGACTTCGGAAAAATGCGTCCCGAGCCCTGCTTTCCGTCCCGCGCCCGACACGCCCGACTTCGCATCAACGATGACCGAGTCTTCGCTGACCCATCCTTCTCTGACAAGCGGAGCCAGACCAAGCAGCGTCGCCGTCGGATAGCAGCCCGGGTTGGATAAAAGCTCGGCCTCGCGGATCGCTTCCCGGTTCCACTCGGTCAATCCGTACACCGCCCGCTCCAAATACGCGGCCGGCGCCGCCTCACGCCCGTACCATTGTGCGTACAGCGCGCCGTCTTTCAAACGGAAATCACCCGATAAGTCAATCACTTTCACTCCACGGTCAACAAGCGCCGGCGCCCACTCCCCCGACACCCCGGGCGGCGTGGCGAAAAAGACCGCGTCATACTTGGCGAGCGCCTCAATGTCCAGTTTATGCAACACCACATCATCGATATCACCGATGTGCGGGAAGCTTTCCGACAAATGAATCCCATCTTGCGACGACGAATAGACGTCACAGCGGTCAACGTGCGGATGCCCGTGCAACAAGCGAAACAGCTCCGCACCGCTGTA
This sequence comes from Geobacillus sp. B4113_201601, assembly GCF_001587475.1. Classification (NCBI taxonomy): domain Bacteria; kingdom Bacillati; phylum Bacillota; class Bacilli; order Caryophanales; family Anoxybacillaceae; genus Geobacillus; species Geobacillus sp. B4113_201601. The sequence continues at coordinate 3,252 of NZ_LQYX01000111.1, read as the reverse complement.
TCCCGTCGCCCCGATGATGGCCACTTTCATGACGTTCCCCCTCACCCGTATGTGCCTCATGTAGTACCCATTATAATACTGTATAAAAATAAAATCAAATGTATATTTAATAATTTTTGAGGAATTTTTTTCTTTCTCATTCACCTCCCAACGGAGCGGCCAAACCTGCCCTAACTGCACTGATAGAATCCATTCTTTTATCCATCCCCCATTGACTCCAGCGTACAGACGATCACGAAAGATTCAACCAATGTTCAACAAGTTTTCAATCTTTCCACTATCCTTATATTGACTTCCCTCTTTTTTCCTGTACACTGTTATATAGCGACACATTCTACGCAAGGTTGTGATCCGATGAACGAGGTTGAATCTCGTGAATGGCAGAAATGGCTTCCATCACTTGGACATGATCTTCGCCTTGAGAAAGGAACGTACTTGTTTCAAGAAGGGGAAAAGGCAGACGAGATTTACTATATTCAATCGGGGAAAATCCAAATCAGCAAAATGGACATGGACGGGCGAGAGCTGACGCTGCGCATTTGCAGCGAGGGCGATTTGATCGGCGAGCTGACGCTCTTTTGCCCCGGCGCCCGCTACATGTTGACGGCGAAAGTGCTGGAAGACGGCGTCGTTTCCGCCATTAAGCGCGAGACGCTCGAACAAGAGCTCGCCAACAACCCGAAGCTGGCCATCGAGTTCATGAAATGGATGAGCCTCCATTTCCGCAAAACGCAAACGAAATTCCGCGATTTGATTTTGCATGGCAAAAAAGGGGCGCTCTATTCCACGCTCATCCGCCTTTGCAACAGCTACGGCGTGATGAAAGAAGACGGCATTTTGATCGACCTGCCTCTTACGAACCAAGAGCTTGCCAACTTTTGCGGCACCGCCCGTGAAGTCGTCAACCGCATGCTCGGCGACTTGCGGAAAAAAGGCGTCATCTCCGTGCAAAAAGGAAAAATTCTTGTCCACCATTTGCAATACTTGCGCGATGAGATCGCCTGCGAAGGCTGCCCGCCCGAGCTGTGCAGCATTGACTGACGGTCGGGTGCGGCAAAAAAGAAGGGGCTGACCTCCAAAGATCGCCTTACGCCCTTTGGAGACAGCCTCTTGAAACTTCAATCATGGTTGTCTTCTCCAAACAATTTCTCTCTCCTCCGCCGCTTTTTCTTGTCTCAGGTTGTTTTTGGCTTGCAAAAAATAGCGGCGGCCGTCTTCATCGTATTGGTACGTCACAAACGGTGCGCTTTCGCCTTCTCGGGTGATCGCGACAAGCGGATCAGCGGCGCTCCGTTCATACCGATACTGGCCGTCTTGGAAGCGGTTGCCGTTCACATTGTGCGTGATCGTTTCATCGCCTTTATATATCTAAGAGGCCGGTGAAAAACGGCAATTTCCCTTGATCGATGGGAAGAACGTATGAAAAGCGATCCCAATGCTACAAAGCTTTTCGATTTAAGAAACGATGCTCGAGAGCATGATGTGCCCTTTCGTCACCGCCCGTCTACATCCAGCTTCCCCCATCGCTCCGCGTTACACATTACTTGATGCCGTTAGAATAATTTAGGAACAACGTATTAGCAATTTCTTGTGGAATTTGTTGATTTACAAAATTGAGTGCCACCCATGATAGAACTGTTTGATCAATAAAACGCCAAGTTTTTAAAATCGGCAATAAATCCGCACCATTGTTCTTATTTTGAAGCCCTAAAACACAAATCCCATAACTTCTTTCTCCCCATATTGCCCATTTCATTGAAAGAGGTAGCCAAATAATGGTATAAGAATTGTATAACAACGCATCCGCCGGACTTTCCTCAGGGCCTAATTCAAGAACATCTAAAGGGCCGGTGAAAAACGGCTGCCACGAGCAAATCAGCGACATATCGCCAAAAAAGAAGGCTGATTTCGCTAGGCTTTTCTAACTG